>NZ_JAKFFD010000165.1:0-75911 GCF_036675385.1 Pseudarthrobacter sp.
GGGCCCGCCAAAGCCTCGGCAGCGCTGTTGTAACCGGCGGCCAGCCAGGCCTTCAGGGCGGCACTTTTCGCGTCCAGCCGTGAGATCTCGGCCAGCCCGTCCAGGAAACCATCTGCCACCCGGTGCAACGGATCAGCGTCCCCGGAACAGCCGGACTCGGTCCCGCCCCGGAGCGCAGAAGCAAGCTCAGCGAAAGACACCGAAAGGGCCTCCGCCGTCGCCACAGCTGCTCTGCTATCCATACCCAAATCATCCCCGGAGGGTCTGACAATAACGGCGAGGCTAAACGGCTATGTGCATAACTCCGCCAAGCAACTGTAAGTGCCTGCATCCGTGGGCGGTTTCAAGGTGTCCTCGCAGGGCCTCAACTGTCCGCTCGCGCCAAGGATCCGGCGCCTCAACTGTCTGTGAGAATCCGTTCGCGCCGTCTGCGAGGTGGTCTACCCGCCGGCGAAAGGGGGCAGCACGTCAACCACATCGCCCGGACTTAACACAGTCGTGCGGTCCCGGACGGCCACCTCGTTGAGCAGGAAACTGCTCCGGGACAGGATGCGTTGCAGGGGAGGAGTGCCAGCAGCGGGCTCGGCGCGGTCCACAGCCAGGACCGCTTCCAGCAAATCGGCCACTGTCGCCCCGGGAGGGAGTACGAAGAGCTCTTCTTCGACCCCAGCAGCAGCGCGTGCGGCAGCGAAGTAACGTACGTTCAAGAATTCAGCCTCCGATGGCGCTCATGCTGCGGTCCGGCTGGACAAAGTCCGCCGCGCCGAGACCTGTGTGGTCCATGCCGTGGGCCTTTGGCTTGACCCACATGGCATCCTGCCAGCGTTCGGCCAGGGCCTGATCACTGGCGCCGTCCCGCAGCAGACCCAAGAGATCAAACTCCTCACGGGAGAACAGGCAGCTCATGATCTTGCCCTCGGCTGTGATCCGTGTGCGACGGCAGTCAGAGCAGAACGGCTCAGTGACGGACGCGATGATGCCCACGGTGCCGAGCACCGGCCCTTGGGCTTCCGGCGCCGCCTCCACGCCTTCCGGCCGATGCGCGTTAGCGGCAGACACTAGTCCCTCGGTACCCAGCACGGGACTATCCGGCCCCGCGGTCCGGGCCGCCCGGCGTCGTACTTCAAAACGTTCCGCGGGGGCACCGTCGCGGGCGCGGGGATCGGGACTCAACACAAAGTCGCGCGAGAGCAGAGTGCGGATCTCGGCCGCGGTGATCATGTTCCGGCGGGTCCAGCCGTGGTCTGCGTCGAGCGGCATCTGCTCGATGAAGCGTAGTTCGTAGCCGCGGTCCAGCGCCCAGGCGAGCAGGGACGGCGACTCGGTGTCGTTGATGCCCCGCATCAGGACGGCGTTGAGTTTGACGGGGCCCAGTCCCGCGGCCCAGGCGGCATCGACGCCGGCCAGGACACGGTCCAGGAAGGGGCGCCGGGTCAGCTTGGTGAAGGTTTCTTCGTGCAGCGAATCCAGTGAGACGTTGATGCGGGTCAGGCCCGCAGCCTTGAGCGCGGCGGCCTTCTTGTCCAGGCCCACGCCGTTGGTGGTCATGGAGATGGGCAGTTCCGGATGGTTGCTGCGCAGGGCCGCAATGATGTCAATCAGGTCCGCACGGACCAGTGGCTCCCCGCCGGTCAGGCGCAGTTCGCGAACACCGAGCAGCTCCACGCCGATCCGGACAATCCGCACGATCTCCTCGGCGGACATCACGGCCTGCTTGGAAAGCCATTCAAGCCCCTCGGCCGGCATGCAGTAGGTGCAGCGCAGGTTGCATTTGTCCGTCAGCGACAGCCGCATGTCCGTTGCCCGGCGGCCGTACTGGTCCAGCAGCCCCGGCGCCGTGCCGGCCGGCCGGGCAGGCGGCAGCCCCGGCCCTGCATCCTCCCGGGGTTGTGGCATGCCTAGCTGAACACTCATGAATTCAGGCTACGCCACGTTTACCCCCGGGATCACGCCTATGACGTCCGGGATCCGGTCCATCGCCGGAAGTCCCTCCAAACGGTGGCGAAGTCCTGCGCCGCCGGGACCCGGCGAACCTATGCTGGAGAGGTGAACAGCTCCCAGCCCCTGCAGGAAGCGGCCGACGACGGCGCCACCTCGCCAGTGCGGTCGGGAACCGATGGTGCCGCCCATGGCAGCCGCCGTTGGGCCGCCGCGTCGGGAGCCGTGGCCGCCGGCGCCGCCGTCGTCATAGGGGAGCTGCTGGCAGGACTGTTCAGTCCGTCCCTCTCGCCCCTGACGGCAGTAGGCGGAGCCGTGATCGATGCTGTTCCGCCGGGTGTGAAGGACTGGGCCATCTCGCTGTTCGGCACCGCCGACAAAGCGGTGTTCGTGGGCGGGATGCTGCTGGTTATTATGGCCGTCGGGTCGTTGGCCGGGATCCTGGAGCAGCGCAGGCGGTTTGCCGGTGGGGCGGTGATTGCTGTTTTTGGGCTCGTCGGGCTCAGTGCGGTCCTTACGCGTGCCCAGATGACCCCGGCTGCGGCTGTAGTGGCACTGGCCGCAGCCCTGTCCGGTGCGCTCCTGCTGGGGTGGCTGATCCGCCGGCTCTACGAAGGGCTCCCGGCCGGCGCAGCTGGGACAGGCGCCGCGGGGACAGCAGCCGGGACAGACGCCGCGACGGCGCAAATTCCCGCGGGTACGGAAAGAACCGCCGGACGGCGCACGTTCCTGCAGGTCCTGGCAGCGAGCGCCGGGGCCACCGCCGTTGGCGGGGTTGTGGCCGCGGTCTGGCGAGGTGCAGCCTCCGGCATCAGCACCGCCCGCGAAAAGCTGCAGCTGCCTGCCGCAGTCTCCGGAGCGCCCGCCATCCCGGCCGGCGCCGAGGTAGGACTGGCCGGAATGCAGCCGCTGGTCACACCGAACCGTGACTTTTACCGGATCGACACCGCCCTGATCGTCCCGTCCCTCGACCCCGAAGCCTGGGTTCTCTGCGTTATAGGGATGGTGGAACAGGAGATTGAGCTGAACCTGGCCGATCTGCTGGCCAAGCCGCTGATCGAACGGCACGTCACCATCGCCTGCGTCTCCAACGAAGTGGGCGGGGACCTGATCGGCAATGCCCGCTGGCTCGGCTGGCCGGTGCGGGAACTCCTGGCCCTTGCCCGGCCGCAATCCGGCGCCGACATGGTGCTGTCCCGGAGCTCCGACGGCTGGACGGCGGGCACACCGCTGGAGGTCCTCACTGATCAGAGGGACGCCCTGCTTGCGGTGGGGATGAACGGCGAACCGTTGCCGCTGGAACACGGCTTCCCGGTCCGGTTGATCGTGCCGGGCCTCTACGGCTACGTTTCCGCGACCAAATGGCTCACGGAACTCCGCGTCACCAGGTTCGCGGACGACGTCGGCTACTGGACGCCGCGCGGCTGGTCCGACCGCGGCCCCATCAAAACGTCCTCGCGGATCGACGTTCCGCGCACCGGCCGGCGGGTGGGTGCTGGAACGGTTATGTTTGGCGGCGTTGCCTGGGCCCAGCACACTGGGATCGGAAAAGTAGAGCTACGCGTCAACCGCGGTCCCTGGCAGGCGGCCCGCCTCGCGCCCGGGATCTCGCTGGACACCTGGTACCAGTGGCAGCTGGGCATCGAGCTGACTCCCGGCCAGTACGAGGTCCAGGTCCGTGCCACAGACCTCAACGGCGACCCGCAGGTGGAGGAACGCCGGCCGGTTGCGCCCGACGGTGCCACAGGCTTCCACACCATTAGAGTTGACGTGAATCCATGACCGCCCGGACCGAAGGCAGGACCATGCACAGCCCTCCGCACCAGCACGGCCACACGCCCCACCAGGCACGGTCCGTCGCCCTGCACCGCGCCGCCGTGATCGAACTGCTGGCGCCCCTGCTCGCCCAGGGCCGGACGGGAACGCTGGCACTTCGCGACGCGCTGGGCAAGGGCCTCGCCCAGGACGTGATGGCCCCCCTGAACCTCCCGCCGTTCGCCAACTCCCAAATGGACGGCTTTGCCGTCAACAGCCTGGACGTGCCCGACGGCGGTGCGGAGCTGCCTGTGGTTGTCCCCGTTCCGGCAGGTGCCGTGCCGGCGGCCCTGGACCGCGGCACTGCCGCCCCCATCATGACGGGAGCCATGATTCCCGCCGGTGCTGACGCCGTCGTGCCCGTGGAACGTGCCGTTCCGGACCGGTTCCCCGCCCCGCGGGAAACGACCACTGTGTGGTTGCCGGCGACGGCGGCCGGCACGTTCGTGCGGTCGGCCGGCAGTGATATTGCGGCGGGGGAGCGGGCGCTGGCGGCGGGAACCTTCCTAGGCCCGGCGCAGCTGGGGCTGCTGGCGGCCCTGGGGATCGCCGAAGTTACTGTGCGCAGGCCGGTGACCGTCCTGCTGGTCACCACGGGCGACGAAGTCGTGGAACCCGGCCGGCCCCTGCCGGCCGGCAAGATCTACGATTCCAACGGAACCCTCCTCGAAAGCGCCATGCGGCAAGCAGGCCTGGCCGTGGTGCGCACGGCCATCGCCTCGGACCATCCTGACGAATTCCGTACACTGCTGCGCAGCCATGCCGGCACTGTGGACCTGATCGTCACCACGGGCGGGGTCAGCAAGGGAGCCTACGAAGTTGTCCGCCAGGCCATGGAGGGCCAGGCCACCGAGTTCCTGCATGTGGCCATGCAGCCGGGCGGACCGCAGGGTATCGGGACGTTCGACGGCGTGCCTTTCCTGGGATTCCCGGGAAATCCGGTCAGCTGCCTCGTCTCCTTCGAAATGTTCCTGCGGCCTGTGTTGGCTGAACTGTTCGGAGCACCGTCACCGCGGATCCCTGTCCGTGCACGGCTGGGCCACAGCCTTTCGTCGCCCGAACACAAGCATCAGGTCCGGCGCGGAACCCTCCAGGGGGACGGAACCGTCCGCCTGGAAGGGGGCGAAAGCTCCCATCTCATGCACGCCCTCGCCGGCTCCAACGCGCTGGTGCACGTACCGGTTGGGGTTTCGGCGCTCGCCGAGGGTGACGAGGTGGAAGTATGGATGCTGTGAATCCAGAACATAGCCCGTCCGCGCTGACCCACCTGCGCCAGGACGGAAGCGCCCAGATGGTGGATGTGTCCGCGAAAGCCGAAACCACCCGGGAAGCCACCGCCACTGCCACCGTCCGCACCACTGACGAGGTGCTGCGCCTCCTCGGATCCGGCGGCCTGCCCAAGGGCGATGCCCTGGCCGTGGCGCGGGTTGCCGGCATCATGGCCGCAAAAAAGACCCCCGACCTCATCCCGCTCTGCCATCCCTTGCCGCTCTCGAAAGTCACCGTGGACTTCGAGCTCGGAACCGATTCCGTGGCCATCCTGGCCACGGTCAAGACCCGTGGGGTCACCGGGGTTGAGATGGAAGCGCTGACGGCGGCCTCCGTGGCTGCCCTCAGCGTGTACGACATGATCAAGGCCGTCGACAAGCACGCCGTGCTGACCGACATCAAAGTGCTGGCGAAAAGCGGCGGCAAGAGCGGGGACTGGACACTATGAGCACCGAGAGCACTTACCCGGCTGAGCCAAACACAGAGCCGCACACTCACCTGCCGGAGCCGCACACGCACGGCGAGGTGCAGGGCCGGAAGGCCGGGGTTGTCATTGCGTCCACCCGTGCCGCCGCAGGCATCTATGAGGATGTAACCGGGCCCGTCATCATCGACTGGCTCACCGAGCATGGCTTTGAGGCGTACCCCGCCATGGTGGTGCCGGACGGTGAGCCGGTCGGTGCGGCGATCCGGGCCCTCCTCACCCAGCATCCCGCCGTCGTAATCACCAGCGGCGGCACCGGGCTCAGCCCGGACGACCGCACACCCGAGGTCACCCTGCCCCTTCTGGACCGGGAAATCCCGGGCATCATGGAGGCCACCCGGCGCGAAGGGGCAGCCAAAACGCCGCTCGCCGCGCTCAGCCGCGGGCATGCCGGCGCTGCGGGGCAGACGTTCATCATTAACCTGCCCGGGTCGCCCAAGGGCGTTATGGACGGACTGGCTGTGCTCGATCCGTTGATCGGGCACCTGTGCGACCAGCTGGAGGGCGGTCATGGGCACTGACGCGGTTTTCGAAGTGGTCCACGCGGTGCTGAGCGCAGAACCCATCTCCGTGGAGCAGGCCATCGCCGCGGTGGAGTCTGACACCGCAGGGGCCGTGGTCAGTTTCAGCGGGGTGGTGCGGAACCACGACGGCGGCAAGGCAGTGGAGCGGCTCAGTTACAGTGCGCACCCCACGGCTCACCAGGTAATGGCCGACGTCGTCGCCCGCCTGGCCGCCGAACATGCCGGCGACGGGGCCGCCACGCAGCCTGTGCGGATCTGGGCTGCCCACCGCATCGGGATGCTCAACATCGGAGATCCGGCGCTGGTCTGTGCGGTCTCGGCTGCGCACCGCGGACAGGCCTTTGCCGTGTGTTCCGAACTCGTGGACCGCATCAAGGAGCAGGTTCCCATCTGGAAGGAACAGTTCTTCGCCGACGGCACGGTGGAGTGGGTGGGCGCAGGCAGCTGAGCACCACGGGCTTCCCTCCGCGTTCCGGCGGTTGCGAGGTAACGCACAGCCTCCGGTTCAATCCCGCACCCGGCCCGACGGTAGGGTTAACGGCATGACCGAACAACTCTCCGTGCCCACCCGCGTGGCTGTCCTGGGCGCCAACGGGCGCATGGGCGCCGAAGCCGTAAAGGCCGTTGAAGCTGCCTCCGACCTGATGCTCGTAGCCGCCCTGGGACGCGGCGACTCGCTGGACCAGCTGGCCACGTCAGGTGCCCACATAGTGGTGGACCTCACCGTCCCCGAAAGCACGGAAGCGAACGTCCGCTACGCCGTCGAGCATGGCATGCACGCCGTCGTGGGAACCACGGGTTGGGATGCCACCAGGCTCGCCGCCCTGGAAGCCCAGCTGGCAGAGAACCCGGAAACCGGAGTGCTGATCGCCCCCAACTTCGCCCTCGGCTCCGTGCTGGCCTCGGCCTTCGCTGCCAAGGCCTCCAAATACTTCGAGTCCGTCGAAATCATCGAACTGCACCACCCGGAAAAGGTTGACGCGCCGTCCGGGACCGCTGTGCGCACCGCCCAGCTCATCGCTGCCGAGCGCAAGGCTGCGGACGTTCCGCCCAGTCCTGACGCGACCACCAGCGAACTCGCCGGCGCGCGGGGTTGCGAGGTTGAAGGAGTCCGCGTTCACAGCGTCCGGCTGCGCGGGCTGGTGGCCCACCAGGAGGTGCTCCTCGGCGGTCCGGGGGAGCAGCTGACCTTCCGCCATGATTCCTTTGACCGTGCTTCCTTTATGCCCGGAGTGCTGCTTGGCGTGCGAAACGTCGCCGCGCATCCGGGACTGACGGTTGGCCTGGACGGCTACCTGGACCTGGGGCTCTAGGCCGTGGGCGAGTTCCTGGCTGCGTTCCGGAAGAACCGCACCAAGATCTGGGTGGGTGCCGTCACGCTCCTGCTGGTCTTCTACCTGGTGGTGTCCTTCCAGCGCTCCGTTCTCCTGCTGCTGGACAGCAACCCCGCCGCCAAGGCCATCGGAGCGGCCTACCTGGTCCTCCCGGCCATCGGCGCCTGGGCCATGATCCGTGAACTGCTGTTCGGTGCGCGCACGGAACAGATGGCCAAGGTCCTCGAGGCCGAAGGCGGGCTCCCGGTGGACGAACTCCCGCGCACACCCGCCGGCCGGATCGTCCGCTCAGCGGCGGATCTGGAATTCGAAAAGTACAAGTCCGAGGCTGAGGCCGCGCCCGGCGACTGGCGTTCGTGGTTCCGGCTCAGCTGCGCCTATGACGCTGCCGGGGACCGCAAGCGCGCCCGCGCCTCCATGCGCGACGCCGTGAAGCTGTTCCGCGGCAACGTTCCGGCGTAGGAGCCTGCTCTCTGCGACTGCTCTCGGCGGCAGGTCAATGGCGGCAGGCTAGCGCAGGCCGGCCCGTCCGCCGCGCCCCAGTTGGTTGGCGGCATGGCCCACCAGTTCCAGTGGCCCCCGCCATTTCAGGAGGACAAACACGATGCCCACGGCGATGGCCGTCACGGCATGTGCCCAGTACATCCCCGCCTCGGTCCAGCCCGCGGGCAGCGGCTTCAGGTAGAACGCCGAAACCACCCACACATGCACTGAGTAGAGCGTGAGCGTCATCGCCCCCGCGCCGCGCAGCGGCAGCAGCAGGTCCAGGTCCAGCCAGTCAGCCAGCCTGCCGAGCAGGAGGAACACACCCACAACGGCGGCCGCCACGCCGCAGGTGTGAAGCAGATCCAGCGTGGTGGCCGAATGCGGTGCCGCGGCCGCCAGCCACCACCACGATCCTTCCTGCCGGATTCCCGTGAGGTTGACCTGGAGGACACTGTCCAGCGGGTATCCGGGAGCGTTCAGGACTGCCTCCAGCGCGGCACGGCCGCCCCAGGTCTCCATTGCGGCGGTGCCCAAAGCCTTGGCCAGTGCGGCCACCGCAGTCCCGCCGGCAAGCAGGAGGACAGGAACCATCGCCTTGGTGAGGGCCAGCCGGCCAATGACCAGGCCCACCAGCAGGTACGACAGCCACTGGAACACCGGGTAGTAACCGGTCAGGAACAGGTCTCCCAGTAGAGGGAAGGGCGTCGAGAGGTCTTCCCAGGACGGGTTGTGCCCCAGATTCAGGGGCGGATTGGCTGCCATAAGCCAGGGGCGGAGGAGATATGCGAGGACCGGGGAAACGACGATCCAGCCGGCGGCCCAGGCGCACAGTGCCTTCAGCTTCAGGCCCAGGAAGGGCAGGATGCACAGGAACAGCAGGGCGTAGTGGACCAGGATGATCGCAAGGTTCACTTCCAGCCCGCCCAATGAGAGCCCGACGGCGGCAATCACCAGGGCGCGCAGTGCGATGCCGCGGCGTGCTGCGTTCAGGGCAACACCTTCCGGAGGTACCTGTTTTCCGGTGGACAGCGCCAGGCCCACGCCAGCCAACACGGCGAAGAGGGCTGCCGCGCGGCCGGAGAAGGTCAGGCCGATCCACGTGGGAGTGAGGTCGGCGTTTGCCTCGAAGGTGGGGAGCAGATGTGTGGCCATCATGCCAAGGAGCGCCAGCCCCCTGGCTGCGTCAATACCGCGGAGGCGGCCCACGGCCTGTGAGGTTCGAGGCACCCGCGAGGGTCTTGCCGGGGCACGGGACGTCATGAGGCGATGTTCTCACACGAACCTTTGTGGCAGCAGTCAAGAGCCAGCCGGAAACACGGTCTTGCAGACCTTGTGTTCGAATATATGTTCGAATAATATGGGCACCATGCAAACCCCATCCCAGCCGCGACCCTTCCCGGAATCCTCAACCGCCGGTGGATCAGTGCGCCCCGCCCGGGACGCCCAGGACCCCGGCTCGGCACAGCCTGTTGGACTGATGAAAGCGATGAGCCCGGGAGTGGTGGACTTCCTCTTCCGCCAGCTCGTGGCAGGTCGGCCCCCTGTGGACATCCAGTGGCAGGACGAAGGCGTCACACTCACCGCCCAGCCGGCGGGTGCAGAGCTGGCCCGCAGGTTGGACGAAACCGACCTCGACGCCTTGACGCCTACGGAACTGTTCCACTACGTCCGGGCGGCCCAGCGGCTCGCGGCCTGGGCTGAGGGGCTGCGGGAGGCAGCGGTGGACCGATACTGCCAGCCAGGGAAGTCGCAGGATGGCGTAGTTCCCTCGGCCAGGCGCGCATCCCTAGGATAGAGGGGTGACTGATGCCCTGACCGTCTCTGCCGTGCAGTACCGGGCGCTGGAAGGCGGGATTATCCCGAACGTGCAAGAACACGTCCGGCTGGTCGAGGATGCCGAATCCCACGGTGCCCGGCTGGTGGTGTTTCCTGAGCTGTCGTTGACGGGGTACAACCTGGCGCTACTGGCTGGTGACGACTCGTGGCTTCAACGCGATGACCCGCGCTTGGCCGATCTCCACGAAATCTGCCGCCGGACGGGGATCACCGCCGTGGCAGGTGCTGCCTATCGGGAACCTGACGGCACGCCGCGGCTCGCCAGCCTCGTGATCCACCCCGACGGCACTACTGGACTCGGGTTCAAAACCCACCTCCACGGCCCGGAGCGGGAGGTCTTCGTCGCGGGCGACGGTGCCGTCGTGATCGAGCTGGATGGCTGGAAGATCGCGCTGGCCATCTGTTTTGACGCCGCGGTTCCGGACCACTCCACCGGGGCAGCCCAGGCCGGCGCGGATATCTATGCCGTTTCGGCTCTGTACACGCAGGCGGAAGAACGGCGGCTTGGCCTGCATCTTGGAGCCAGGGCCATGGACAACAGGATGTTCGCCATCTTGGCGAACCTTGGCGGAGACACGGTGCTGGGCCCCTCCTGCGGCCTCAGCGGGTTCTGGGGACCGGATGGCTTCGAAATGAAAAAGGCTGCCGGAACCGGCACCGAAATAGTCACCGCCATCCTGCAACGGAGTGCCTTGCGGAAATTCCGCTGACTCCGCGGGAGTCGACCTGCGGTGCGTGCTGACCCCATTTCCTGGGGCATCGCGGCCCGCTAGTTGACGCGGATCACGCCGTCCCCATTGTCCTAACCAGCTGCCGACAGGGTAACGTTTTTTCCATGCCTCACAAATCCGCCACCGCTCCTGTCCTTGGTACGCTCCTGACCGCTATGGTCACGCCCTTCACCAAGGATGGCGCCGTGGACTACAAGCAGGCGGCCGAACTGGCCACCAAGCTTGTGGACGATGGCTGCGACGGCCTGGTCGTCACCGGGACCACCGGCGAAACGTCCACCCTCTCGGATGAAGAAAACCTTGGCATGTTCCGCGCTGTCATGGAGGCCGTGGGAGACCGCGCCGCCATCATCGCCGGCACCGGGACGAACGACACCGCACATTCGGTGCGCCTCTCCCAGCAGGCGGCAGCGCTCGGCGTCGACGGCCTGCTGCTCGTCACGCCGTACTACAACAAGCCCAGCCAGGCCGGGGTCCGGGCACACTTCGAAGCTGTCGCGTCCGCCACCGATGTGCCCGTTATGCTCTACGACATTCCGGGCCGCTCCTCCATCGCGATCGAGCCCGAAACCATGATCCGCCTGGCGCAGCACCCGAACATCGTCGCCGTCAAGGATGCCAAAGCCGATTTCATGGCAGCCAGCCGCGTGATGGCAGAGACGGACCTGTACTTCTACTCCGGCGATGACGGACTCACCATTCCGTGGATGTCCTTGGGCGCCGTCGGACTCGTGGGTGTCACAACCCACGTCGCAACGCGCCGCTTCCGCGAGCTGATCGACGCCATCAACGCGAACGACCTCGAAACCGCGCGTAAGATCAACTTCGAGCTGCTGCCCGTCGTGAGGGCAACGATGACCCGCGTCCAGGGAGCCGTTGCAGCCAAACAAATTCTTAAATGGCAGGGAGTCCTGCCCAACTCGATTGTCCGTTTGCCCCTCGTGGAGCCGGACGAAGCCGAGATCGTATCCATCCGCGAGGATTTGGCGGAAGCGGGGCTGGTCTTTCCCTGAGGGCTAAGACCAGCACCCTTCCGCCTGGAAAGTAGTGCACTATGACCCAAACCGCCCTTCCTGGCCTTGTCACGCCTCCACGCCTGCCGCAAGGCACCCTTCGGATCGTTCCGCTGGGCGGACTGGGGGAGATCGGCCGGAACATGGCCGTGTTCGAAATCGACGGAAAACTGCTCATCGTGGACTGTGGTGTCCTCTTCCCGGAGGAGACCCAGCCCGGCGTTGACCTGATCCTGCCCGATTTCTCGTACATCGAGAACCGTCTTGACGACATCGTGGCCGTTGTCCTGACCCACGGCCACGAGGACCACATCGGCGCCGTTCCCTACCTCCTGCGGCTGCGCGCCGACATTCCCCTGGTGGGCTCACAGCTGACCCTGGCGCTCATCGAGGCCAAGCTGCAGGAACACCGGATCCGTCCGTACACGATGACCGTTGAAGAGGGCCAGGTCGAAAAGTTTGGCCCCTTCGAGTGCGAGTTTGTCGCGGTCAACCACTCGATCCCCGATGCTTTGGCTGTGTTCATCCGCACGGCCGGCGGCACTGTCCTGCACACGGGCGACTTCAAGATGGACCAACTGCCCCTGGACGGCCGGATCACCGACCTCCGGCACTTCGCCAAGCTGGGTGAAGAGGGCGTTGACCTCTTTATGTCCGACTCCACCAACGCTGACGTGCCGGGCTTCACCACCGCCGAAAAGGAAATCGGCCCCACGCTGGAACGGCTCTTCGGCCAGGCCACCAAGCGCATCATCGTGGCGTCCTTCTCCTCGCATGTCCACCGCGTCCAGCAGGTGCTGGACGCCGCCGCCAAGCACAACCGCAAGGTGGCCTTCGTGGGCCGCTCCATGGTCCGGAACATGGCCATCGCCGCCAAGCTCGGCTACCTCGACGTTCCCGACGGCCTCCTCGTGGACATCAAGAACATCGACAACATGCCGGACAACCGCGTGGTCCTGATGTCCACAGGTTCCCAGGGCGAACCGATGGCCGCGCTGTCCCGCATGGCCAACGGCGACCACCGCGTAGTAGTGGGCGACGGTGACACCGTGATCCTGGCCTCCAGCCTCATCCCGGGCAACGAAAACGCCGTCTTCCGCATCATCAACGGCCTGCTCAAGCTCGGCGCGGACGTGATCCACAAGGGCAACGCCAAGGTGCACGTCTCCGGACACGCAGCCGCCGGCGAGCTGCTCTACTGCTACAACATCCTTGAGCCGCTCAACGCCATGCCCGTGCACGGCGAGACCCGCCACCTGATCGCCAACGGCAAGATCGCCATTGAGTCCGGCGTCCCCACCGCCAGCGTCATCCTTGCCGACAACGGCACCGTGATCGACCTCAAGGACCACCGCGCAGACGTGGTGGGCCAGGTTGAAGTGGGCTTTGTCTACGTGGACGGCTCCAGCGTCGGCGAAGTCACGGAAGCGGACCTCAAGGACCGCCAGACGCTTGGCGATGAAGGCTTCATCTCCATCATCACCGTCATCAACCGCACCACCGGCAAGGTGGTCTCCGGACCCGAGATCCACGCCCGCGGCGTGGCCGAGGACGATTCCGTCTTCGACGAGATCATCCCCAAGATCAACGCCGCCCTGGAAGAAGCCGTGCTCAACCGCACGGACCACACCACCCACCAGCTCCAGCAGGTTGTCCGCCGAGTTGTCGGCACCTGGGTCAACCGCAAGCTGCGCCGCAAGCCCATGATCATCCCGGTGGTCCTCGAGGCGTAACAGCCCCGAAGGCAAGCGGAATGGCAAAGGCCCGGTTCTTGTAGAACCGGGCCTTTCCCATCCGCAACATGAGGCCGGGAACAGCCGGAAATCCGCGGAAAACCGCGCCAGTTCCGGTACCGTGGCACGTATGGCCACTCGTACCACTCCCGCGCCCCGAGGCACCGCTGGCGGCAAATCCAGCGCCAAATCCGGCAGCCCGGCGGGCCGCGGTGCAGGCGCCACAGCGTCCAGCCGCACCGGCGGCCGGGCTGGCTCTTCGGCCGGCACCGCACGCACGCGCCAGCTTCCCGCCGTCGAACAGCGGCAGCCCTGGCTCCTGCGTATTGTCGGCGGCGCCTGGCTGGCCGTGGGCCATCTGGTCGGCGGCGGTGTCCGCAGGATCGGCTCCGACGTCAGCGACCTGCCGGCGGAGGAGCGCCGCGACGGCGCGGCCCTGTTCAACCTTGCCCTGGGCGTCTTCATCGCCACCTTCGCCTGGTGGGGAATGACCGGCTGGTTCCCCGACGCCGTCTACGGCGTGGTCAACGGCACCTTCGGCTGGATGTCACTGCTATTGCCGCTGATGCTTTTTGTGTGTGCCTTCCGGCTCTTCCGGCAGCCCGACGACGGCCGCGGAAACAACCGGGTAGGGATCGGTTTCCTCATCATGACGTTTGCGGGCTGCGGCCTTGCCCACGTGGTGGGAGGGCAGCCCACCGTTGCCGAAGGCTTCGACGGCCTCCGGCAGGCCGGCGGTATGCTCGGCTTCCTGGCCGCCTCACCCCTTGGGGCCATCCACGCGGCGGTGCCCGTGGTGGTCTACGGCCTGCTGGCCTTCATCTCGCTGCTCATCATTACCGCCACCCCCTTCGGGGCCATTCCACGCCGCCTGCGGGGTGCCTATGAGCATCTGATGGGCCTGGACCTGCAGGAACCCGGCGACGACGGGGACAGCCACGACCGCAGCTACCTCGAGGAATCGAAGGCAACCCCGGCGCCGCGGAAGAAGAAGCGGCGTTTCTTCGGCAAGGACGACGAGTCCGACGCCGGGCTGGAAGGTTATGTGGGCGACGAAGCCTTCGAGCACGCCGTTATCGACGACGACGAGGCCGACGCAAAATCCGGCAGTGGATCGCGCCCCGCTCCCGGTGTGCGCCGCCCCACGAAGGCGGAGATCGCCGTCGAGAAAATCAAAGCCGCCCAGGGCCTCGGCACTGCAGGGAGGGCTCCGGCAGAGGACAACGCCACCGAGGCCATCCCGCTGGTCACACCCGGGATGGTGGCCGCCGGCTCACTCAACGCTGCACCCGCCGCCGTTGCGCAGGTGCCGGCCAAGCCCGTCACACCCATGCCCCTGCCCGCGCCCATTCCGCAGCGGACCGAGCAACTCTCACTGGCGGGCGACGTCACCTACACCCTGCCGCCGTCGGACGTTCTGACCCCGGGCTCCATTCCCAAAGAGCGCACGGAGGCCAACGACGCGATCGTCGCTTCCCTGACCGAGACCCTCAACCAGTTCAACGTGGAAGCACAGGTCACCGGCTTCAGCCGCGGGCCAACCGTCACGCGGTACGAGATTGAGCTGTCCCCGGGCACCAAGGTGGAGCGCGTCACCGCCCTGTCCAAGAACATCTCCTACGCAGTGGCTTCCAGCGACGTCCGAATCCTCAGCCCCATCCCGGGCAAGTCCGCCATTGGTATCGAGATCCCCAATACGGACCGCGAAACCGTCTCCCTCGGTGACGTCCTCCGCAGCCAGAACGCCCGCCGGACCGACCACCCCATGGTGATGGGCGTCGGCAAGGACGTCGAAGGCGGTTATGTCGTGGCGAACCTCGCCAAGATGCCCCACCTGCTCGTCGCAGGTGCCACCGGCGCCGGCAAGTCCTCGTTCGTGAACTCCATGATCACCTCGATCCTCATGCGGGCAACCCCGGACGAGGTCCGCATGGTCATGGTGGATCCCAAACGTGTGGAACTGACCGCCTACGAAGGCGTCCCGCACCTCATCACGCCCATCATCACCAACCCGAAGAAGGCCGCCGAGGCCCTGCAGTGGGTGGTCCGCGAAATGGATGCGCGGTACGACGACCTCGCCAACTACGGGTTCAAGCACATCGATGACTTCAACAAGGCGGTCCGCGCCGGCAAGGTCCAGCCGCCCGTGGACTCCAAGCGCGTCATCCGTCCTTACCCGTACCTGCTGGTGATTGTTGACGAGCTCGCCGACCTGATGATGGTGGCCCCGCGCGACGTCGAAGACTCTATCGTCCGCATCACCCAGCTGGCCCGTGCCGCAGGCATCCACCTGGTCCTGGCCACCCAGCGGCCCTCCGTGGACGTCGTCACCGGCCTGATCAAGGCCAACGTGCCTTCCCGGATGGCCTTCGCCACGTCCTCCGTCACGGACTCCCGCGTGGTCCTTGACCAGCCCGGGGCCGAAAAACTCATCGGCCAGGGCGATGCGCTGTTCCTGCCGATGGGTGCCTCCAAGGCCATGCGTGTCCAGGGCGCCTGGGTCACGGAGTCTGAAATCCACAAGGTCGTGGAACACGTCAAGGGCCAGCTCAAAGTCGACTACCGCCACGATGTCGCCCCCGAAGCGCCAAAAAAGCAGATCGACGACGACATCGGGGACGACCTCGAAGTGCTGCTTTCGGCCACCGAACTGGTGGTCACCACACAGTTCGGTTCGACGTCGATGCTCCAGCGCAAGCTCCGGGTGGGCTTCGCCAAGGCCGGACGGCTAATGGACCTCCTGGAGTCCAGGGGAGTGGTCGGCCCCTCCGAAGGGTCCAAGGCACGCGACGTCCTGGTGAAGCCGGACGACCTCGCGTCGGTGCTGGCAGCCATGAAGGGCCAGGACGCGCCGGCCATTGCTGATTCACAGACGGCAGCGCTCAGCGACAACGCCAACGCGAACATTGCCCAGGGCGGTTATGCGGAGGACCTCGTGCAGGCGGACCTGGACCAGCGCAGCCAGAAGGTTGAGTACTTCGACGGCGCCGACGCCACCTCGGGCGACGACGAGGACGGTTCCGAAGACGCTTGGTCGCTCACCGGACGGTAGCCTAGGAGTGTGACTAGCACCGAAGCAACTGCCGCCGGCTCCAGCAGCCCAGGAATCTGGAATCTTCCCAACATCCTGACCATGCTGCGCATCGCGCTGGTGCCGTTCTTCGTCTGGTTCCTCCTCGCCGACGCCCCCGGGCTGGACAGCGAGTCCGGGCCGTGGCGCTGGGCCGCGGTGGCGGCGTTCGCCGTCGCCATCTACACCGACAAGCTCGACGGCGACATCGCCAGGAGCCGCGGCCTCGTCACCAATTTCGGCAAAATCGCCGACCCCATCGCCGACAAGCTCCTCATCGGCTCAGCCCTGGTGATGCTGTCCATCCTGAATGAACTGCCGTGGTGGGTCACCATCGTCATCCTCGTCAGGGAATGGGGCATCACCGCCCTTCGTTTCTTTGTCATCCGGTACGGTGTCATCCCGGCCTCGCGCGGGGGCAAGCTCAAGACTGTCGTTCAGACAGCAGCGATCTTCCTGTATCTCCTGCCCCTCGGCGCGCTGGCGCCGTGGCTTGTCTGGGTGGCTTTCGCCGTCATGATCGTGGCTGTCCTGATCACGGTATGGACCGGCGTCGAATACGTCATTGAAGCCCTGCGCATCCGGTCACAGGGCAAACGGGCCGGAAAAACTACAGCTGGCAACTAGGGAGCCGATGTGACCAACCTTCACCACCTGGCGGAACAGACAGTCAAAATGGCCCTGGAAACGGGCCGCACCGTCGCGACCGCGGAGTCGCTCACTGCGGGAATGGTCAGCGCCGTCCTCGCCGACACAGCCGGAGCCTCAGGCATGCTCCAAGGCGGTGTGGTGGCCTACCAGAACTCCGTCAAAGTGGACGTCCTGGGTGTTCCGGCAGAGCTGCTGGCCGCCGCCGGATCCGTTGACGGTGCTGTCGCAGCGGCCATGGCGGCAGGGGCCAGGACCGCGCTAGGCGCCGACCTCGGCGTCGCCACCACGGGGGTAGCCGGCCCGGAGGAACATGACGGCAAAGCGGTGGGGACGGTGTTCATCGGGATTGCCACAGCGGCCGGTGCGTCCTACCTCGAGTACGGCTTCACGGGTAACCGGGCAGAGATCCGCGGACAGGCTTGCGGTGCCGCGTTGGAAAGCCTGATCGCGGCCCTATCTTCCTGAAGCTACCGGGCGTAAAGTTGCCGGGAACAAATCCCGGCGTCCATTAGTTATTACATTGTGTCGCTTCCGGATAGCGGAGGCGCCTAGGATGAATAAACCACCACGGTTCGCTCCACGGCGGACCGCACTTATGAGGGAGCAAGGCGATACAGATGGTAAAGCAGCCCGTATCCATAAACGGCGTTGTCCGCTGGAAGGATGTGGGCCTCGCCGATCAGGCCAAGAGCGAACAGAAGGAGCGCAAGATGGTTGTACTTCGTCACGAAATCGGTGATGTCCTGCGCGATGTACGCCAGCGCCAGGGACGCACGCTCCGCGAAGTTTCGCACAGTGCCCGTGTTTCCTTGGGCTACCTCAGCGAAGTAGAGCGCGGCCAGAAGGAAGCTTCATCAGAGCTCCTCTCCTCAATCTGCTCAGCCCTGGACGTGCCGCTGTCCAGCATGCTCAGGGAAGTCAGCGACCGTGTCGCCGTCGCCGAGGGCGTAGCCGTTCCGGACACCGTTCCCCAGGAATTCTCACAGCGCTACGGCCGCGACCTTGATCGTGATCTGAACGCTGAACTCAACAACGAACTGTCCAAGGGCCTGCTTTCCGGCGCACGGTAAGCCGTCCGCAGGAGCCAGACAGGAAGTGCAACAAAGCCTCCGGCCATTGGCCGGAGGCTTTGTTGCGTGTGCTGGCTATTTTGCCGTGTCGCCGGCGGACGGGTCCTTCGCGAAACCGTCGAGTTCAAAGAGGGAGTTGAGCTTTGCCATGTATTCGGCGAGGGTCTGCAGTTCCCCGACCGGCCACTCACCGAGCCGCTCACGGAAATCCTGGCGGCGCGCATCCTGGACCTGATGCATTTTTTCCTCGCCCTTTTCGGTGAGGCGGATCGACTGCGCCCTTCCGTCCAGGGGGTCAGCTTCCTTGAACACCAGCCCGATGCTTTCCAGGAAAGCGATCTGGCGGCTGACGGATGGCTTGCCCACTCCGATGTTCAGGGCAAGGTCTGTCAACCGGATGGGTCCCTCGCGCCGGATGACCGAAAGCAGGCCATAGGCTGCCGGTTCCATGTCCGGGTGCACCTGCCGCGAGAGCTGATGGGACACCGACCGGGCGCGCCGCCAAAAGAGACTGATTTGGTGTTCCACGGTGTTCAGTGCCTCATCGACGGTGTCCTTGTCGGTACCTGTCCCCGCAGGGGACGTTGCCGGAAGGCCGGTTTCGGGAAGGCCTGTCGCAGGAGGGCCGTCGGCAGTGTTGCTCATGGCAACAATTCTAGGGTCCGGGACCGTGAGAGACTCTATTGGTGCGGATCAGTGACTATTGGCGGCTTATGGACGACGAATTCGGGGCTGGCTACTCCCGGGTCTTGAGCAGCACCCTGGTCCTCGCCGGGGCCGGCGGGCGAACCGCCGACCAGGCCCTCGCGGCCGGAATGAGCCCGCGGCAGGTGTGGCTGGCCATCTGCGATGTCCAGGATGTGCCGCCGGAGCGGCGCCTGGGACGCGACGTCAAACCCCTGCGCGACTGACGCCGCCACCAACCGGACAGCGTTCCCCAGGCTCACGTGCGCCCTTTCTGCGCTGACACGCCGCCGGATCTGTTCGAATACCTGTTCGGGTAAAGCTATGCTTTTCGTAGTGGGTTATCCACATAGGCGATGTCATCCGGCCAGAATGTCAGCGGGTGCCATTAGCGTCAGAGATGACCAAGAAATGGCCGCTGAGGCCACTCCAAAGCGAGAAAGCATTAGAGGTGTGAACCATGGCGGCAGCCCCGGATCGTCAAAAGGCGCTCGACGCAGCGCTGGCACAGATTGACAAGCAGTTCGGCAAGGGCTCGGTCATGCGGCTGGGCGATGAAGTCCGTGCCCCCATTGAAGTCATCCCCACCGGATCCATCGCGTTGGACGTGGCCTTGGGAATTGGCGGCCTGCCCCGCGGCCGCGTTGTGGAGATCTACGGCCCGGAATCTTCGGGTAAGACCACCGTGGCACTGCACGCCGTTGCCAGCGCGCAGCGCCTCGGCGGCATTGCCGCCTTCATCGATGCCGAGCACGCCCTCGACCCCGAATACGCCGCCAGACTGGGCGTGGATACGGACGCCCTCCTGGTCTCGCAGCCTGACACAGGCGAGCAGGCCCTGGAAATCATGGACATGCTTATCGGCTCCGGCTCGCTGGACGTCATCGTCATCGACTCCGTTGCTGCCCTCGTGCCGCGCGCGGAAATCGAGGGCGACATGGGCGACAGCCACGTGGGTCTGCAGGCCCGCCTCATGAGCCAAGCGCTGCGTAAGATCACCGGCCGCCTGAGCCAGACCAAAACCACTGCCATCTTCATCAACCAGCTCCGTGAAAAGATCGGCGTGTTCTTCGGCTCCCCGGAGACCACCACCGGCGGTAAGGCCCTGAAGTTCTACGCGTCCATCCGCATCGACGTCCGTCGGATCCAGACGCTCAAGGAAGGTGCCGACTCCGTCGGTAACCGCACCAAGGCCAAGATCGTCAAGAACAAGATGGCCCCGCCCTTCAAGATCGCCGAATTCGACATCATCTATGGCCAGGGCATTTCCCGCGAGGGCGGCATCATCGACATGGGCGTTGAGCACGGCATCATCAAGAAGTCGGGCTCGTGGTTCACGTACGACGGCGACCAACTGGGCCAGGGCATGGAGAACTCCCGCAGGTTCCTGCGCGACAACCCCGAGCTGGCGACCGAACTGGAGCGCCTGATCAAGGAGAAGCTTGGTGTCGGGGTAGTCAAGCCCGCCGAAGCCGATGTCAAAGACACGCCGAAGCTGAAGGCTGTTGACGGCTTCTAGGGACACCGCCGACGTGACGGCCGGGCAGAGCGCCGGATGGCGTGCGGCCGGGCAGGACACCGGATCGGGGCGACGGCAGCGGAGACGGGGCGGACGCCCTGGCTTCGGGCCGGACGGACCCGATCCGGATGCTGCCCTCACCGGAGACGCCGACGCAAACCCAGACGCAGAACCGGATCCAGCGTCCGTGGCGCGGGCCATCGTGCTCCGGCAGTTGACCAGTTCGGCCAAAAGCCGGCTGCAGCTGGCTAGGAAACTGGCCGAGCGGAACATTCCGGAGGATGTGGCGGAAGCCGTCCTGGACCGCTTCCAGGAGGTCCGCCTCATTGACGACGCCGAGTTCGCCGACATGTGGGTGCGCAGCCGGTCGCAGTCTCGGAAGCTCGCCAAAGGGGCCCTCCGGCGCGAACTGGCGGACAAAGGAATTGACGCGGACACCGCTGCCGCCGCACTGGAACAGCTTTCCGACGCGGACGAGGAAGTGTCGGCCCGGCTCCTGGTGGAACGGAAGCTCCGGGCAGGCACGGATTTGTCGGACCGCGCCGAGCGGGACAAGATCACGCGGCGGCTGGCGTCAATGCTTGCCCGCAAGGGCTATCAGCCGTCGCAGGCGTTCCGGATCGTCGGCGAGGTGCTCGACGCACATGCGGAGACCCAAACAGATGCACCGGACAACCTGCCGGATCTGTAGGCCCGGGGAAGCGGCGCTCCCGCCCCTACGGCAACCTGAGCGATCCCGCAACCAGGGCGATCCTGCAACCGTAGCGACCCGGTACCCTTAACAGGTGAGTTTGACCATTCCTTCCCCCGCATCCGGTACCGCCCCGTCAGCCGACCCAGCCCTCCAGCAGCCCCGTACCTATCAGGTGCGCACGTTCGGCTGCCAGATGAACGTGCATGATTCGGAGCGGATGGCCGGCATGCTCGAGGCCGCGGGCTACGTACCGGCCAGCGGCGAGCAGGCCGACGTCGTGGTGTTCAACACCTGCGCGGTCCGCGAAAACGCGGACAACAAGCTCTACGGCAACCTGGGCATGCTGGCGCCCGTCAAGGCCGCCAACCCGGGGATGCAGATCGCCGTGGGAGGCTGCCTGGCCCAGAAGGACCGCGAGACCATCCTGAAGAAGGCTCCCTGGGTGGATGCTGTCTTCGGCACCCACAACGTCGGAGCCCTCCCGGCACTGTTGGACCGGGCCCGGCACAACAACGAAGCCCAGCTGGAGATCCTCGAATCCCTGGACGTCTTCCCCTCCACGCTGCCCACCAAGCGTGACTCGGTCTATTCCGGCTGGGTTTCCATCTCGGTCGGCTGCAACAACACCTGCACGTTCTGCATTGTCCCGGCCCTGCGCGGGAAGGAAAAGGACCGCCGCCCGGGCGACATCCTGGCTGAAATCCAGGCCCTGGTGGATGACGGCGCCATCGAAGTCACCCTCCTGGGTCAGAACGTGAACTCTTACGGTGTGGAGTTCGGCGACCGGCAGGCGTTCTCCAAACTCCTGCGCGCGTGCGGTGAAATCAAAGGCCTGGAACGGGTCCGCTTCACCAGCCCCCACCCCGCCGCCTTCACCGACGACGTCATAGACGCCATGGCCGAAACCCCCAACGTGATGCCGCAGCTGCACATGCCGCTGCAGTCCGGGTCCGACAAAGTCCTGAAGGACATGAAACGGTCCTACCGCTCCACCAAGTTCTTAGGCATCCTGGACAAGGTCCGCGAGAAGATCCCGCACGCCGCCATCTCCACTGACATCATTGTCGGCTTCCCCGGCGAAACCGAGGAAGACTTCCAGGCCACCCTTGACGTTGTGGAGCAGTCGCGCTTCGCCACCGCGTTCACCTTCCAGTACTCGAAGCGTCCGGGTACTCCCGCCGCAGACCTGCCGGACCAGCTTCCCAAGGCCGTGGTCCAGGAGCGGTTTGAACGCCTGACTGCACTGCAGGACAGGATCGCTGCCGAGGAAAACGCCACGCAGCTTGGCCGCCGGGTAGAGGTGATGGTCACCGCCCACTCAGGGCGCAAGTCCGAAGAAACCCACAGGTTGTCGGGCCGGTCCCAGGACCAGCGGCTGGTGCATTTCTCCGTTCCCGAGGGGGCAGAGGTACCGCGTCCGGGGGACCTGGTCACAGTCACCATCACCGAAGCCGCAGCCTTCCACCTCGTGGCCGACCCGTCGTTGCAGGACTACAGCCTGCGGCGTTCCCGCGCGGGGGACGCCTGGGACAGGTCCCAGGCAGATTCGTGCGGCGCTCCCGTGCCGGCTGCCGCAGGCGGCGCCGGACGCACCGGAGTCTCGCTGGGGATGCCCACGCTGCCGGTACGGAGCCGCTGACCGGTGGTCCAGCCTCCGGTGATTGCTGTTGTTGGTCCCACAGGGTCAGGTAAGTCCGATCTGGCCGTGAACCTTGCCCTGGAGCTGGACGGCGAGGTCATCAATGCCGACGCCATGCAGTTCTATCGCGGGATGGACATAGGCACCGCCAAGATCACGCCAGCAGAGCGCAAGGGCGTTCCCCACCACCTTCTGGACATCCTGGACGTCACGGAGGAGGCCAGCGTTTCAGACTTCCAGCAGCAGGCCCGGAGCATCGTCAGCGATATCCACGCGCGCGGCAAGCGAGCCATTCTGGCGGGCGGTTCGGGTCTCTATGTGCGGGCCGCCCTCGACGTCCTCGAATTCCCCGGCACGGATCCTGTCCTCCGGCAGCGGCTCGAGGCTGAGCTCGATGAAGCCGGCCAGGATGCCCTCCTGGCACGGCTCCGGGAGGTGGACCCGGTGTCCGCGGGCCGTGTCTCCGATGCGCGCCGGATCATCAGGGCGCTCGAAGTCCATGAGCTCACCGGCCGGCCCTTCAGTTCCTTTATGCCCCAGCGGGAGTATTTCCAGCCTGCCGTCCAGATCGGCCTGGCCGTGGACCGCGACGTCCTCCGTGAACGGCTGGCACTGCGGGTCCACAACATGGTGGACCAGGGGCTGCTGGGGGAAGTGCGCCGGCTGGACACGGCCGGTCTCCGCGGCGGCAAAACTGCGCCGCGGGCCCTCGGCTATGCCCAGTTCCTGAAAGTGCTCGATGGCGGTTCAACAGTTGCCGAGGCAGCCGAGGACACCATTGTGGCCACCCGGCAGTTCGCCAGGCGCCAGCTCACGTGGTTCCGCGCCGATCCCCGCATCACCTGGCTGGACTGGCAGGCGCCGGACCTTACGGCCCAGGCCGTGGCTCTCAGCCGGTAATCTAGGACCATGGACGCAACTCCCGCAGAGACCACAGAGCCCGTCTTCCACACCTTGGGCGGACTCCGCTTCTCCAAGGGACACGGCACCGGCAACGACTTTGTGCTGGTCGCCGACCCCGACGGCGTCCACACCATCGACGCCGGCCAGGTAGCCGCGCTCTGCGACCGTCACCGCGGGATCGGCGGCGACGGACTGATCCGGGCCGTCCCGTCCCGGTACCTCTCCGAAGGCCGCGAGCTGCTGCTGAGCAGCCCCGAGGCCGAATGGTTCATGGACTACCGCAACGGCGACGGGTCGCTCTCGGAAATGTGCGGCAACGGGGTCCGCGTATTTGTGCACTTCCTGCGTGCCGAGGGCTTGGTTGACCTGCCCGACGGCGGCGCGCTTACCATCGGGACGCGCGGCGGCGTCAAGACCGTGGTCCGGACAGGGGACAGCTATGCGGTGGACATGGGGGCGTGGGAATTCATTTTCCCCGGCGACGCGACCGCGAAAGCCATGGACTCGCTGGTAACCGCAGACGGGCTGGAAGTGCCCCGCCCGGCCCTGTCAGTGAGCATGGGCAACCCGCACACCGTGGTGGCACTGGCTGAACTGTCCGAATTGGAAGCCACCAGGCTCTACACTGCCCCGAAGGTCGATCCGGTGCCGGCCAATGGAACCAACGTTGAATTTGTCGTGCCTGCCGAACCGCTGGTCCACAACGGGATCGGCACCATCACCATGCGCGTCCATGAGCGGGGTGTGGGCGAGACCCAGTCGTGCGGAACGGGCGCGTGCGCCGCCGCAGTGGCCATCCGGCACTGGGCCGGGGCGGAAGCGCCGGACTCCTGGCAGGTCAACGTGCCGGGTGGCGTCGTCGGCGTTAAGTTCTTCTCCGGGGCCGGCGGGCACGAGCACGTCGAGCTCAGCGGGCCTGCCGTAATTGTGGCTACTGGGACGCTTTCCTGACCCGAATGATCCGGAAGGACTTGGACGTGGACTCCCGGCTCACGGCGAAGGATGCATCCAGTTCCGTCGCGAGCCAGCGCTGAAGCGAATCCGAGCCCAGGTTCTTTTGGACCACCAGCCACGCGGAGCCGCCCGGCGCGAGCCGGGGCAGCCACAGCTTCAGGAGGCTGTGGAGTTCATCCTTGCCGATCCGGATGGGCGGATTGGACCAGATCGTGTCAAAGCGCAGGTCCGGGTCCACCGCGTCCGGCGTGCTGGCCAGCACGTTGCCCAGGCCCAGCAGGGCCGCATTCTCCTTGGTCAGCGTGATGCAGCGTTCATTGACGTCCACGGCGTAGACCTTGGCGTGTGGCGCCCGCAATGCGAGGGTCAGGGCAATGGGCCCCCAGCCGCAGCCGATGTCAAGGAGGTTGCCTGTGGGGTCCGGGGCCGGGACCTCGGCCAGGAGCACCGCCGTCCCCTTGTCGATGCCGTCGGGGCTGAAGATGCCGCCGGACGTCTGCAGCGTGCGCGTCTCGCCGGCCAGTTCCACGGTGAGCGGCTTGCGGGTGAACGGCCCGGCGGGCGATGCGCTGAAATAGTGTGCGGACTCCATAACTGGCCAGATTAGTTGGCCGGGGTGGACAATGCGAAACCGCGGGCACCGCTTCTGCTAATCTTGGACCCATGTTCCTGATCTTCGAGTAGCCGGCACGGCCGGTGTCCCTCCCGGACGCCGCCTGTTCCGAAGCCGTGCCCCGCAGCGATGCAGGTATTAACCTTCCGCAAGTGCGCCACATGCCAGGTCTTCCGTGTCTGGTATGCCGCCGGGCAATACTCGAGCGATCTGCCGCCGCCGGTCCTTGCTGTTTGCCCGCGCTTCCACCACTCCACGTATCCCCGGATGCGAAGACTCCCTGCGCTGCCCGGTCCCGGCCGGCGCGCAGCAGACCAGGAGGCCCGGATGACTGCAAGTCAGCCCAGCGCGAATACTTCACCACTGAACAACGATCGGCACTATTCTGAAAATGCCGAAACTTCAAAGGAGACCATGACCAGCCAGCCCAACACCGGTTCAGATCCAGCAGCCCAGGACATGAGTCCCGAGGAGATCCAAGCTGTCATCGACCGGATTCTCGCCAAGGACGTACCGGCCAGGAACGTCACCGCCACAGACGGTGACAAGGGCGTGTTCGGCAGGGCCCAGGCGATCTCCCGCTTGGACGACGAACACACCAGCTACGACGGCGACCAGCAGGACCGGGAGGAACGCCGGGCACTGAAGCGCGTGGCCGGGCTGTCCACCGAACTCGAAGACGTCACCGAGGTCGAATACCGGCAACTGCGGCTCGAACGAGTGGTCCTTGCCGGGCTATGGTCCGAAGGCACTTTGGCGGACGCGGAGAATTCCCTGCGTGAGCTCGCCGCCCTCGCCGAAACAGCAGGCTCGGAAGTCCTGGACGGGATGGTGCAGCGCCGTGCCAAACCGGACCCGGGCACGTTCCTGGGTTCCGGAAAGGCCCTCGAGCTCAAGGAAATCGTGATGGCCACCGGGGCTGACACCGTTGTGGTGGATGCCGAACTGGCACCGTCACAGAGGCGTAGCCTCGAGGACATCGTCAAGGTCAAGGTCATTGACCGCACGGCCCTGATCCTGGACATCTTTGCCCAGCACGCCAAGAGCCGTGAAGGCAAAGCCCAGGTGGAACTGGCGCAGCTCGAATACCTCCTGCCGCGCCTGCGTGGCTGGGGTGAATCGATGTCCCGCCAGGCTGGTGGCCAGGTGGGCGGCGCGGGCGCCGGCATGGGTTCGCGCGGACCGGGTGAAACAAAAATCGAACTGGACCGCCGCCGGATCCGGACCCGCATGGCCAAGCTGCGGCGCGAGATCGCGGCAATGAAGCCGGCACGGGAGACCAAGCGGGCCAACCGCCGTCGTAATTCAGTGCCTTCCGTTGCGATTGCCGGGTACACCAACGCCGGGAAGTCATCGCTGCTGAACAGGCTGACCGACGCCGGCGTGCTGGTGGAGAACGCGCTCTTCGCCACCCTGGATCCCACAGTGCGAAAGGCCGAAACCTCCGATGGCCTCGGCTACACCCTCGCGGACACCGTGGGGTTTGTCCGGTCGTTGCCCACGCAGTTGGTGGAAGCCTTCCGCTCCACGTTGGAGGAAGTGGCTGACGCGGATCTGATCCTGCACGTGGTGGACGTGTCCCACCCGGACCCGGAGGGCCAGATTGCTGCAGTCCGCAAGGTCTTCAGCGAAGTGGATGCCCGCAAGGTGCCAGAGATCATTGTCCTGAACAAGGCCGATGCCGCTGATCCGTTTGTGGTGGAGCGCCTCAAGCAGCGCGAGCCGCGCCACGTGGTGGTCTCGGCCCGCACCGGGCAGGGGATCGCCGAACTGCTGCGGGCCATCAGTGACGGGATTCCGCGGCCCGGCGTGAAGCTGGAGCTCCTGATTCCCTACGACCGCGGTGACCTGATCAGCAAACTGCACGAGACCGATGCCGAGATCCTGAGCCTGGATCACGGCGAGCACGGTACCCGCGCCTTGGTGATGGTGCGCGAGGGCCTTGCGGCTGAACTGGAATCCTTCATCAACCATGACTGAGGTTGCGGCGGGGGGAGTCAAAGGTACGGCTGGCGAGGAATTCGTGATCGAACTGCTCGACCGCGCCGTGGCCGGCATGGGCGGTCAAAGCCGCAGCGGGCAGCACGAAATGGCCAGGCAGGTGGCCAAGGCCATCGAAACCGGCGACCACCTCCTGGTTCAGGCCGGAACGGGGACCGGGAAGTCCCTGGCCTACCTGATTCCGCTCATTGCGCACTCGCTCGTGAGCAACAAACCCACCCTGGTGTCAACGGCCACGCTTGCGCTGCAGACCCAGATTGTGGGCCGCGACCTTCCCCGGCTGCTGAAGACCATCACCCCTGCCCTGGACCGCCCGGTCAAGGTGGCCCTGGTCAAGGGCCGCTCCAACTATGTGTGCCAGCACAAGCTCGAAGGCGGGTTCCCCTCCGAGGAACCCGCCGAGGGCCAGCTGTTCTCCCTCGGCGAAGACACCAGCGTCCCGCATTTCGCCGCTGCCTTGGGCGGGCCGTCGTCCCAACTCGGCAAGGAAGTGGTGCGACTGCGCGAGTGGGCGGAGAAGACCACCACGGGCGACCGTGATGAACTGCTTCCCGGAGTAACAGACCGGGCCTGGCGACAGGTTTCAGTGACGTCCATGGAATGCCTTGGGGCCCAGAAATGCCCCATGGCAGCCGAATGCTTCAGCGAACTGGCGCGCCACGCCGCCGCCGAGGCCGACGTTGTGGTCACCAACCATGCCATGCTCGCCGTCAGCGCCTTTGAAGGCCTGGCAGTTCTTCCCGAGTACGACGTTGTGGTGGTGGACGAGGCCCACGAACTGCAGGACCGGGTCACCGGTGCGGTGTCGGGGCAACTCTCCGTGGCAATGATCCACGCTGCGGCGTCGGGCGCACGGAAACACACGGCCATCACCGTGGATGCCCTCAACGCAGCTGCCGCCAACCTGGAACTCGCCCTGGACGGCGTGCCCAACGGGCTGCTCCCGAATGGCCTCAACGACGAACAGCTGGATTGTGTGGACCAGTTGCGTGAGGCCTGCCGTGCTGCACTGTCCGATTCCAAGGGGGACGGCAGCCAAACGGCCGACGGCGGGCGGCAGCTCGCGCGCTCACGCCTGATGCTGATCCTCGAACTGTGCGAGCGGCTGATCGTGGCCCGTGAAAACCGCGAAGTGGTGTGGTTTTCCCGCGCAAGTTCCTTCGATCCGCAACAGGGCTATGCGCAGCCCGACGAGTCTGCGCCGGTCCTGGTCAACATCGCGCCGCTTAGCGTTGCCGGCAAGCTCCGCGAAGGGCTGTTCGCCGGCCACACGGTTGTCCTGACGTCGGCAACCCTGGCCATCGGCTCAGCCTTTGAACCGACCGCCGGCGGCTTGGGACTGGTGGGGGAGGGCGCGCCCAGCTGGAGCGGGATCGATGTCGGATCGCCCTTTGACTATCCCAAACAGGGGATCCTCTATGTCGCAGGGCACCTCCCCAAGCCAGGCCGCGGGGCGTCGCCGGAGGCCCTCGATGAACTTGAGGCGCTGATCCGCGCGTCCGGCGGCGGCGCCCTGTGTCTGTTTTCGTCCCGCCGAGCCGCCGAGGAGGCCGCTGAAGCGATGCGTCCCCGGCTTGGCCTCAGCATTCTCTGCCAGGGCGACTCCACCATGACGGCCCTCGTGAAGCAGTTCGCGGACGAGCCCGATACCTGCCTGTTCGGCACCATGTCACTGTGGCAGGGTGTTGATGTTCCCGGTGGATCATGCCGGCTGGTGGTGATCGACCGCATTCCGTTCCCACGGCCGGATGACCCGCTGATGACCGCACGATCCCGCGCCGTTGCGCAGGCCGGCGGAAACGGCTTTATGGCGGTATCGGCGACCCACGCGGCCATCCGCCTGGCCCAGGGCGCGGGCAGGCTGATCCGTTCCACCGGAGACAAAGGCGTGGTGGCCGTGCTTGATTCCCGGCTTGCTACAGAACGCTACGCCGGATTCCTGCGCGCCGCTCTGCCGCCATTCTGGCCCACCACGGACCGCAAAACAGCGTTCGCCGCCCTGGAAAGGCTGGCCGGGAAGGGCGCCTGACTGCGCGCAGTCCTAGAGCGACCGGAGGACCGAGACGACCTTGCCCATGATGGTGGCGTGATCGCCCAGGATGGGCTCGTACTGGGTGTTTTGCGGCAACAGCCACGTGTGGCCGTCGCGCTGGCGGAAGGTCTTGACGGTGGCTTCGTCGTCCAGCAGGGCCGCCACAATATCGCCGTTGGAGGCGTCTGCCTGCCGTCGGACCACTACCCAGTCGCCGTCGCAGATGGCAGCATCCACCATGGAGTCGCCGGCCACACGCAGCATAAAGAGCTCGCCCTGGCCCACGAGCTGCCGGGGCAGGGGCATCACATCTTCCACCACCTGGTCAGCAAGGATGGGCCCGCCGGCCGCGATCCGGCCCACCAACGGCACCATCGCGGTGTCCATGGCAGAGGGAAGTTCGGTGACCGTCCCGCCGATGCCGTGCAGGAGTGAGGGCTTGGTTGTCCCGTTCGACTTAGTGGACCCGCCGTCAAGCGTCAACGGCATCAGGACTTCCATGGCGCGCGGACGCTTGGGGTCCCGGCGCAAGTATCCCAGCTTCTCCAGCTGTGAGAGCTGGTGGGTCACGCTCGACAAACTCGCCAGGCCCACGGTGTCACCGATTTCACGCATCGACGGCGGATAGCCATTGTCATTCACCGAGCGCTGGATGGTTTCAAGGATCTTCTTTTGGCGGGCGGTGAGCCCCTTGGGGGTTCGTGGGGGCTGGCGGCGCTGCGGTGTCGCCTTGCCCTCGGCGGCTGGTGCTGCCATGTTCGCCAATGCCTTTCGGTTGCCCGGCTCCGCTCCGGCCGCTGGTGCCTGGAACGCCCCGGGGCTGGTGTCGGAGTTGATTGTCAGACCCTGCTGATCAACTACAGAGGTGGTTGTTCTTTGATCCAAACGTAGGCCAGCCACAGGGCTTTTTCAAACATTTGTTCTAGCGAGTCTCGACAATATTCGTTGATAAGTGCTAAAAATGAAGAAGCAAAGTTCGAACATGTGTTCTACTCGTTGCTTGCGGATTCGAATATTCGAATTTATGGACGGCCCAGGCCGGCACCGGCAAGTGGACGCGGAGGGCGCGCCGGGCAGCACAGTATGGTCCAGGAGGGCTCATTTCATGTCAGCTATATCTGCTTCGCAGGACTCGCGTCCGCAGTTCATTTCCGTGCAGGACCTCACCTCGCGGCAGTGGTCCGCACCCGTTCCGACGTCGGGAGCGGCGCCAAGGCAGCGCATGGAACCGTTGCCGCCGCTGCGCCTGACGCGCAGGGGCCGGATTGTGCTCATCGGCATCCCGCTCGTGATTCTTGCCGCAATCCTGCTTTCCCTGGCAGGTTTCCTCAACGCCCCGGCAAAAGCCGCCGATTCTGCCGCCGACCTGTCGCTAACGCCAACAGTCTCGGTCACGGTGCAGGCCGGCCAGTCACTCTGGGCCATCGCCAGTACCGTTGCGCCCGAGCGTGATCCCCGTGATGTCATCGCGGATATTGCCCAGTTGAACAACCTTTCCGCCGGCGGCGTTGTCCCCGGACAGCAGCTCTTCGTCCCCACCAGGTAAAGAGCCTGCGGGCTCGGGCGTGTGCCGCCGCAGGCCGTCACATTTTCCGGCCGTCTGCTTCGGACCTAAACTGTTCAGGTGAATGACCAGCTAGAGCGTCTGAACAGACTTCCCCTCCGGACCAACCTCCGCGGGCTGACCCCGTACGGTGCCCCGCAGCTGGATGTACCTATCCTGCTGAACGTCAACGAAAACACCCATGGCGTCCCGGCGGACGTCCGGGCCGCGATCAGCGTGGCCGTGACGGAAGCCGCGGCGGGCCTCAACCGCTACCCGGACCGTGAGTTCACCGAACTCCGGGAAGCGCTGGCCGAGTATCTCGGCCACGGTCTTGATGCCACCAACATCTGGGCGGCCAACGGGTCCAACGAGGTCCTCCAGCAGATTCTCCAGGCTTTCGGCGGACCCGGGCGGACGGCCCTGGGTTTCCCGCCCACGTACTCGATGTATCCGCTCCTGGCCAGCGGCACGGACACCGGGTACATCGTCGGGCAGCGGGCCGACGATTACGGGCTCAGTGCCGAGTCGGCCGCGTTGCAGGTCAAAGAGCTTCAGCCCAACATCGTTTTCCTCTGCTCGCCGAACAATCCCACCGGCACGGGGCTGGGCCTGGACGTTGTGGAGGCCGTGTACGAGGCCGGCGAGGCCAGCCAGACGATCGTCATCGTTGACGAGGCCTACCACGAGTTCGCCCACGACGGAACGCCGAGCGCCCTTACGTTGCTGCCCGGCCGGGAGCGCCTCATTGTGTCCCGCACCATGAGCAAGGCGTTCGCCCTCGCGGGCGCCCGCCTGGGCTACATGGCTGCCGCTCCTGAAGTCACGGACGCGCTGCGCCTGGTCCGGCTGCCGTACCACCTTTCGGCCATCACCCAGGCAACAGCCCTCGCCGCCCTGCAGCACCGCACTGCGCTGATGGCCGACGTCGAGGACATCAAGGAACAGCGCGACCGCATCGTCTCGGAACTTACGCGAATGGGACTCAAACCTGCCGCCTCCGATTCGAACTATGTCTTCTTCGGCGGCCTCGACAGCCCGCATGACGTCTGGCAGCGGCTGCTGGACGACGGCGTGCTGATCCGCGACGTCGGCATCCCCGGCCACCTGCGTGTCACGGCGGGAACTGAGACGGAGACCACAGCCTTCCTGACGTCGCTGGAACGCATCCTGGCCAGCCAGGCCAGGCTGCCCGCCTAAACTTGAAGTATCGGCGCCGCCGCGCGCCGGCACATCTCCTTCGCTTTCGCACCACTGACTTCGCCTAAAGGACATATGACCATGAGCTTCACCGGATCGAACGCTGCCGCGCCCCGGACCGCACGCATGGAGCGTGCCACCAGTGAATCGTCAGTGCTCGTGGAGATTAACCTCGACGGCACGGGCGTTTCGGACATCGACACGTCTGTCCCGTTCTACGACCACATGCTGACGGCGCTCTGCAAGCACTCGCTCATTGACATGACGGTCAAAGCCACCGGTGACATCCACATTGACGTCCACCACACGGTGGAGGACGTCGCCATCACGTTCGGTGAAGTCCTGCGCACTGCCTTGGGAAACAAGGCCGGGATCCGCAGGTTCGGCGAGGCCACCGTGCCCCTCGACGAAGCCCTGGCGCACGCCGTCGTCGACGTCTCCGGCCGCCCCTACCTGGTGCACGGCGGAGAACCTGCCGGGCAGGAGTACCACTTGATCGGCGGCCACTTCACGGGGTCATTGACCCGCCACGTGTTTGAGGCCATCACGCTTCATGCCGGCATCTGCCTCCACATGAACGTCATCGCGGGCCGCGACCCGCACCACATTGTGGAAGCGCAGTTCAAGGCCTTCGCCCGCGCCCTGCGTGCTGCGGTCGAGCCCGATCCCCGCGTGGAGGGAATCCCCTCCACCAAGGGTGCCCTGTGAGCGGCCAAATTCTCCGGGACGGCGCCGTCATTGATCCGGCCACCGGCAAGAAGCCTGTGTCGCCCGAAGGCAAGCCCACGGTCACTGTCCTGGATTACGGTTCGGGAAACGTCCGGTCCGCCGTGCGCGCCCTGGAGCGGGCAGGAGCCGAGGTCATCCTCAGCTCCAAGCCGGAGGACGTGCTTAATGCCGACGGCTTGGTAGTACCCGGGGTCGGCGCGTTCGAGACTGTGATGCGCGAGCTCAAGGCCGTGGACGGCATCCGGCTGATCGGCCGGCGCGTGGCCGGGGGCAGGCCGGTCCTGGCAATCTGCGTGGGCCTGCAGGTCCTGTTCGAGGCCGGGGTGGAGCACGGGACAGAAGCTGAAGGCATGGGGGAGTGGCCGGGCAAGGTGGAACTCCTTCCCGCCGAAGTGGTGCCACACATGGGCTGGAACACTGTTGACGTCCCGGAAGGATCCAAACTCTTCGCCGGCGTCGCGGACCAGCGCTTCTACTTCGTTCACTCCTATGGGGTCCAGGACTGGAACTTCGACGTGATCCAGCCGCGGATGACTGCGCCCCTGGTGACCTGGTCAGAGCATGGCGCGCGCTTTATTGCCGCAGTGGAGAACGGACCGCTCTGCGCTACCCAGTTCCACCCGGAAAAATCCGGCGACGCCGGCGCACGGCTGCTGCGCAACTGGGTGGACGGCCTTCGCAAGCCAGCTGCCACGGACGCCGCCTAGATGTGGTCGATTGTCCTGATGGGCCTGGCTGGCCTGTTGGTGGGCGGCGCACTGTCCTTCAGGCAGCAGCACAAACCGCTCTGGACCCAGGTGGGCTTCTACGTCCTGGCCGGGATGGCGCTGCTGGCCGCCTACCTCCTGACGCTTCCTGGAACCTAGCCCACACATTCAACAGTTCCGCTTCCACGAGCAACCCAACACCCAAGAGGATTTGAGATGACCACCGCAACCGATCTGCCGGTTCTTGAACTGCTGCCCGCCGTCGACGTCGTAAACGGACAGGCCGTGCGGCTGGTCCAGGGGGAGGCTGGTAGCGAGACGAGCTACGGCACACCGCTGGAGGCAGCCCTCAACTGGCAGGAGCAGGGCGCCGAATGGGTGCACCTGGTGGACCTTGACGCCGCGTTCGGCCGGGGGTCGAACGCCGAGCTGCTCCGTGAAGTGGTGGGCCGGCTCGACATCAAGGTGGAGCTCTCCGGCGGACTCCGGGACGACGAATCCCTCGAGGCGGCGCTGGCCCTTGGCGTGGCCCGCGTTAACCTCGGCACGGCGGCGCTGGAGAACCCCGAGTGGACCCGCAGTGCCATCGACCGCTTTGGCGACAGGATCGCCGTCGGCCTCGACGTCCGCGGAACCACGCTGGCAGGCCGCGGCTGGACCAAAGAAGGCGGGGACCTCTGGGAGGTCCTGGGCCGGCTCGAAGAAGCCGGGTGCTCCCGGTACGTTGTCACTGACGTTACGAAAGACGGCACATTGCAGGGCCCCAACGTTGAACTCCTGCGCAAGATGGTGGAGAAGACCGGCAAGCCGGTGGTCGCGTCCGGCGGCATCTCCAGCCTGGACGACTTGAAAGTGCTGCGCTCCCTGGTGCCGCTGGGCGTGGAAGGCGCGATTGTTGGCAAGGCGCTGTACGCCGGTGCCTTCACGCTCCCCGAAGCCCTCGACGTCGCCGGCCGCCGCTAGGCAGTTTCCGTGGACAGCACACACAATGCCGATCCGGCAGCGGAATCGCCTCCGCCGCGCCATCTGCCCGGACACATTGCGGCGGCTTTGGCGGGCGCGGGCGGCCGTACTGACTCGGCCGGCCGGCCGTGGGAAGGCCGGAGCCTCGCCGGGGACGACGGCAGGATCCATAACTTCGAGGACGACGACGGAACGGCCGACACCGGCTACCTCGCCGCCGTCGCGGCCCTGCTTGACGGCAACGGCGACGAAGCGGCTGTGGTGGCCTCGCTGGCCACCGCCCGCGTCTTCATCCCGATCATCGCCCAGCTCGGCGAGGAAGCGGCCGGCGTCGACGGCCTGACGTCGGACAAGCAGGCGGACATGGCGCTGGTCACCCTGAAGGCCGCCGACGGCCGGACGGCCATGCCGGCCTTTACCTCGGCCGAGGCCTTGGCTGCCTGGCATCCAGAAGCCCGGCCGGTGGCGGTATACGCCGCCCGGGCTGCCCTCTCGGCCGTGGCCGAGGGGGCCGAGTTACTGGTGCTCGATCCAGGCTCGGAGCTCACGTTCGTGGTCCGGCGGCCCGCCGTCTGGGCGCTGGCCCAGCAACGGGTGTGGATCCCTTCCTACACAGATGCGGCGTTGGCAGCCGAGATGGCGGAGGCAACGGCCGCCTTCCCTGTGGTGCGCAAGCTTGCCCTCCTCCCGGGTTCCGGCGTCGCCGTCCTCACCGGTAGGGGTGCCCGGCTCTCCGGGGGCGGTGCCGGGCCGGAACTTCAGGTGCTGCTCCACCTTGAGGATGGGTTGGACGCTCCGGCAGTCCAGGAGCTGGTGTCCGGCCTCCAACAGGCATGGTCCCGGAATGTATTGTTTGGAGAGCGTGTTGACTCGATCGAAATCAAGTTGCGGCGCGCAGCACAATAGCTGACGGTTGGCGCGGAGATCCCGGGCTGCCGCGGGCAGACCCAAAGGATTTTCCGTGAACTTCGCTCTTTACCGGGAGCTGCTGGCCCACCGGCCCATCCGGCGGCTGCTGCTGGTCGGCATGATCGCCCGCATCCCCCACTCGGCCGCAGGCCTGCTGCTGACCCTGCATATCGTCCTGACCCTGGACCAGGGGTACGCCGCAGCAGGCGCCGCAGCGGCTGTTATGACCATCGGCATTGCCGTCGGCGCACCATGGCGCGGCAGGCGCGTGGACACTGTTGGCCTGCGCCGGGCGCTGATTCCGTCAGTGGTGTCAGAGGCCCTCATCTGGTCCATGGTGCCGCACGTGTCCTACCAGTGGCTGCTTCCGCTGGTGTTCGTCGGCGGCCTGCTGACGTTGCCGATCTTCAGTGTGATCCGCCAGTCCCTGGGCGTCCTCGCGGACGGCGACCAGCGGCGGACCGCTTTTGCGCTGGACTCGATCGCCACGGAGATGGTGTTTATGATCGGGCCTGCCGCCGGAGCCGTTGTGGCCACCAGCGGCTTCACTGTTCTGGGACTCACCGTGGTGGGCGTTTCCACGTCACTGGCCGGATTGTTCCTCATGTGGTTCAACCCGCCTACTCGAAGTGCCACGCAGACTGAGGAGTGCCAGGCAGACCAGCGCCACGCCGCGGCAGTGGCTGTGCTTTCCGCCGCACCGGCACACCTCCAGGAAGCGGCGGCAGACCTCGTCCCGGCAGGGGCAGAACGCGCCCGCAGCGGGCCGGCGGGGCTGCGCGGCAAGGTGGCCCACAACTTCGTCTGGCTCACGGCCACCGTAGCGGCCGTATTCGCCGTGGCGGCTGGAACCGGCATGGTGCTCAGCGGCACGGACGTTGGCATTGTTGCTGCCCTGGAAACAGGCGGGCACCAGGGCGAAATCGGCATTGTGTTCCTCTTTTGGTGCGCCGCATCGGTGGTGGGCGGACTGGTGTACGGGGCCATGCACCGTCCAGTTTCGCCGATCCTGCTGCTGCTGGGGATGGCGGCCCTGACTATCCCGATGGGCTTCGCCCAGGACACCTGGACGCTGGCCCTCGTCTCGATCCTTCCGGGCCTGTTGTGCGCCCCTGTCCTGTCGGCCGCCTCCGAACATGTGGCAGACCTGGTGGCGGAGGACCGCCGCGGCGAGGCGATGGGCTGGTACGGCTCTGCGCTGACTGCCGGGGTGGCGCTCGGGGCGCCCCTTGCCGGGATTTTCATCGATGGGATGGGACCATCCGGCGGATTTGTCTCCGTGGGCGTGGCCGGAGTTCTGCTCTGCCTGGTGGGACTACTGCTCCAGGCCCACCGACGCCGCCGCGCTGCCGTCTGACGCCGGCCTCCGGAGTTCTTATCCAGATATTCCGCCTTTCCAGGTGCGGAAGTCCCGTTATCCGGACAAGAACAAAGTGAAACACGACGGCGGCGGAGGGTCCGTGTGGACCGTCCGCCGCCGTCGTCGTACTTTGTGAAGTTCTTGCTGGTTGGTTCTAGTTGACGGCGCCCGTGTACTTTTCGCCCGGGCCCTTGCCCGGGGCGTCCGGAATGATGGACTCCTCGCGGAACGCGAGCTGCAGGGAACGCAGGCCATCGCGCAACGGGCCGGCGTGCTGCGATCCGATTTCGGGGGCCGCTGAAGTCACGAGTCCGGCAAGGGCGGTGATGAGCTTGCGGGCCTCGTCCAGATCCTTGAGTTCCTCTGCATTGTCCTCGGCGGCGAGGCCCAGCTTGACCGCTGCCGCACTCATCAGGTGCACGGCGGCGGTGGTGATGACCTCGATGGCCGGCACCTCCGAGATATCGCGGATTTGCTGGGTCACGTCAGCCTTGGCGTCCGAGGCCTCGAAAACGTGTGAATTACTGTCTGGGGTGCTCATACTGGTAAGCTTGTCACAGACCGACTGGATGTCGTTATTTTGCTGTGGAAGGTCCCACCAACGCTTAGCTGCGTTAGGCGGGATTTGTTCTGTAGAATGGCATGCAGTTTGCAAGCGGAGTACTCTCCCACCCGCGTCAGCCGTTTTCCCACCGGAAGCAATTCCGCCAGGAACCAAGGTTGCCGGGTACCGGTCGGACAGTTCCATCAGGCGTTGAGCCTGGGGAAGTGCGCACAGCCTTTACGAAGGATCGTGCATCCGACCTTCGAGGCCTTCGATTGCTCCGGCAATTGGGGGCCTTCTCTATTTGCCGGTGGAATGCCACATCAATCACAGGAGCTTTAACATTAGCGAGCCAAGAATCAATGAGCGTATCCGCGTCCCCGAGGTGCGGCTGGTCGGTCCTGCAGGTGAACAAGTAGGAATTGTCCGTATTGACGATGCCCTGCGTTTGGCTGCCGAGTCCGATCTTGATCTCGTTGAAGTTGCACCGCAGGCCAAGCCTCCGGTGTGCAAGCTGATGGACTTCGGCAAGTACAAGTACGAGGCCGCCGTCAAGGCACGTGAAGCACGGAAGAACCAGACCAACACTGTTCTGAAGGAAATCCGCTTCCGCCTCAAGATTGACACCCACGACTACGAGACCAAGCGCGGCCATGCACTGCGCTTCCTCGGTGCCGGTGACAAGGTCAAGGCCATGATCCAGTTCCGCGGCCGTGAGCAGCAGCGTCCGGAAATGGGCATCCGCCTGCTCCAGCGCTTCGCTGACGATGTCGCCGAAGTGGGCGTTGTCGAGTCCAGCCCCCGTATCGATGGCCGCAACATGGTCATGGTTGTGGGCCCGCTGAAGAACAAGGCCGAAGCCAAGGCTGAGGCACGCCGCGCATCACAGCGTGCAGAGGCCAAGGCGCAGAACGAAGCGAAAGCTACGGGTGGCGGCCGCATCGACGTCTCCGGCGACGACCAGGCACCGCTCACGCAGTCGCTGGCTGACCTTCTTCCGGAAGGTTTCGCCATCACCACGGTGCCGGAAACCGAAGCTCCGGCACAGTCTGAAGCACCTGAGGCGCCTGCTGAAGCCGCTCCGGAAGCCGAAGCCCCTGTCAAGGAAGCGCCGGCGAAGGAAGCTCCCGTCAAGGAAGCCGCCGCGAAGGAAGCTCCTGCACAGGAAACCGCCGCCAAGGCAGCACCCGTGAAGGAAGCCGCCGTCCAGGAGGCGCCCAAGCAGGCTGCCCCGAGGGCCGCTGCTCCCAAGCGTGAGGCTCCCAAGGCAGCCCCGGCACCCGTCAAGGCTCCTGTCGCTGCCAAGCCCGCCGAAGTTGCGGCTCCGGCAGCTCCGAGGCCGCCGGTGCCGATGCCTAAGCCGATCGCCCGGCCGGCAGCGCCGAAGCCTGCTGCAAGGCCTGCCCCCAAGGCAGCTCCGAAGCCGGCTGGCAAGAAGACTACCTAGTTCAAAGCTGCGGGAGGTTATCCTCCTGCAGTACGCAACCAGCATGCCGCCTGCAGGGGCGGCTGCTCGAAAGAACTGCAGACAATGTCTGTGGACACGTAAGGAGATCGGTTCCCATGCCGAAGATGAAGACCCACAGTGGTGCTAAGAAGCGCTTCAAGCTGACCGGCAGCGGCAAGCTGCGCCGCCAGCAGGCCAACCGCCGCCACTACCTTGAGCACAAGTCCTCCAGGCTGACTCGTCGCCTCGCCGGCGACAAGATTGTCTTCAAGGGTGACGCTAAGGTCATCCGGAAGATGCTCGGCATCTAAGTTCCAAGTTCTCTGACTGATGCCACCTGGCAGCAGTCAACTACCAAAAAGGCTTCTCAGGCCAGCCGGTTGTTCCGGCAGTAGATGCTTGGGATCAGAATTTTCGAAGGAGTACGCACGTGGCACGTGTGAAGAGGGCGGTCAACGCCCACAAGAAGCGCCGGGTTATCCTTGAACGCGCAAAGGGCTACCGTGGACAGCGTTCACGCCTGTACCGCAAGGCTAAAGAGCAGCTGCTGCACTCGTTTGTGTACAGCTACGGCGACCGCAAGAAGAAGAAGGGCGACTTCCGCCGCCTGTGGATCCAGCGCATCAATGCTGCATCCCGCGCCAACGGCCTGACTTACAACCGTCTGATCCAGGGCCTGAAGGCCGCTGAGGTTGAGGTTGACCGCCGTATGCTTGCTGAGCTGGCCGTTTCGGATGCGAACGCATTCGCCGCGCTGGTGAAGATCGCCAAGGATTCCCTGCCTGCCGACACGTCCGCTCCGGCCGTCGAAGCCGCAGCCCCCAAGGCTGCCAAGGCACCCAAGGCCAAGGCTGCAAAGCCTGCCGCTGACGTGGCTGCCAAGTAGCACCCACGCCAGTTCGGGGACTGGTGGCTGAAGCCACTAAGGTTCTTATATGAACGAAACCGGGCGCCCGCAAGACTTTCCACTCTCCAACCCCCGAGCTGATCGGGTGAGGAAGGTGGCACAGCTTGCCGGGCGCCCGGCCCGTTTAAAGCGCAGCGAGTTTCTGGCGGAGGGTCCCCAAGCTGTCCGTGAGGCCCTCACCCTGCACCAGAAAAGGATTGCAGCGGGCGAGCCCGGCGTCGTCTATGAGGTGTACGCGAGCGAGGCCTGCCTCGACCGGCACCCGGACCTGGAGGCTCTCGCGGAGGGTATTGACGCTTACCTCACTACCGATGAAGTGCTGGCCGCGATGGCGGACACGGTTACCCCGCAGGGCATTCTCGCGGTCTGCGGTTTCCTGGACGTGAGCCTTGAGCAGGTCCTCGACGCCGGCCCTCGGCTGCTTGCAGTGCTGTGTCAGGTCCGGGACCCCGGCAACGCCGGCACTGTACTCCGGGCTGCTGACGCGGCGGGGGCGGACGCCGTCATCCTGACCTCGTCCAGCGTTGACATCTATAACCCCAAGGCCGTCCGTTCCACCGCCGGTTCCCTGTTCCATCTGCCCGTGGTCCTGGGTGCCGATATCGCGGAAGTGGCAGCCGCCTGCCGTTCGCGGGGGATTGGCATACTGGCCGCCGACGGTGACGGTGACGTCAACCTGGATACGCTCCAGGACGAAAACGCCGCCCGCCGGATCGCAGGCCCCGGCGTCGAATCGCTGTTTGCCCTGGAGGGTCCCACAGCGTGGCTGTTCGGAAACGAAGCGCAGGGGCTCGCCGAAGATGAACTGGCCTTGGCAGATCACCGGGTGGCCGTGCCGGTTTACGGTGCCGCGGAAAGCTTGAACCTCGGCACGGCGGCAACGGTGTGCCTTTACGCGAGTGCCAGGTCCCAGAAAGCGTGACTGAAGACGTGACTTAAAAGGCAGGGCCCCGGAAGTTCTCCGGGGCCCTTGCTGTATGAATCAGATGAGGTAGGGGTATCAGGGCGCCCGTGTGCTCTTGCTGCGTCCTGTGATGGCTCCATAGACGCCGGCGACTACCAGGCCGCCTACGATGGCCAGGATCCAGGTACCCAGATCAAAGAAGGCAAGGTCACCCTTGCCGAACAGGAGGCTGCCAATCCAGCCGCCTACAATTGCGCCGACAACGCCGAGCACGAGACTCGTCACCCAGCCGCCGCCGACTTTGCCCGGCATAACGGCTTTAACGATGGCCCCTACGATGAGGCCGAGAATAATCCAAGCAAGAAAACCCATGTCTCCTCCTTCATATTCGTCGGGATTAAACGTCCCGATTAGTGTTCAAGCTAACACACCGCCCCTCTGATGTCAGCAGGCTTAGTGCATGTCAGAAGTGCGTCTTCTGCACCCGAAAAGGTACGGTATTCGTGGGCGGAGCCCACTGCGGCGCCGCGAATATCCCTGCTGTTCTTGAAACCTGTGAAGAGGAGAAGCCTCCGTGGCTGCAAATGGCGGTACCAAGGCGATCGTCGCGGCCCTAGCCGCAAACCTGACCATCGCCGTCCTGAAATTCGTGGCCTTTTTTCTGACGGCTTCCTCGTCGATGCTGGCCGAAGCCATCCACTCGATTGCCGACTCCGGCAATCAACTGCTGCTCCTGATCGGCGGCAAGCGCGCCCGGAAGGCAGCCAGCCCGGAGCACCCGTTCGGGTATGGCCGTGAACGCTACATTTACGCCTTTATCGTCTCGATCGTGCTGTTCAGCGTGGGCGGGCTTTTTGCACTGTTCGAAGCGTGGGAGAAGCTGCAGCACCCGCACGCCATCGAAGGGGACTTCTGGTGGGTTCCACTGGCGGTACTGATCGGCGCCATTGTTGCTGAGTCCTTCTCGTTCCGGACGGCCATCATCGAATCCAACCACATCCGCGGCAAGCAGGGCTGGGTGAGCTTTGTGCGCACGGCCAAGCAGCCGGAACTGCCGGTCATCCTGCTGGAAGACCTCGGGGCGCTTCTTGGCCTTGTGTTCGCGCTCGTGGGTGTGAGCATGACCCTCGTCACCGGCAACGGGATCTGGGACGCAGCGGGTACCGGCATGATCGGCCTGCTGCTCGTGGCCATCGCTGTGGTGCTGGCTATCGAAACCAAGTCGCTGCTGCTGGGCGAGTCCGCCACCCGGGATGACGTGGCCCGCATCAGTGAGGCCATCGAGGCCGGGGGACACAACCGGATCATCCACCTCAAGACCCTTCACCTCGGACCGGAGGAGCTGCTGGTGGCCGCCAAGATCTCCGTGGGTGCCGCAGAAACCGGCCGGGACATCGCCGCCGCGATTGACGGTGCCGAGTCCCGAATCCGCACGGCCGTTCCGATGGCCCGGGTGATCTACCTCGAACCGGATCTGCACCGCGAGGACAGTCGCACGGACGAGGTCTCAGGCGCCGGTCGGGTTCCCAGCGCCGGCCAGACAGCCGCTGATGCCGGGGCTCAGGACCCGCAGGCCTGACGTTCCTTCCTCAGCGCACCGAATGCTTCGGTGAAGCCGCTGCCCGCCCGTTCCCAGGATCAGGCGGCCAGCGGCTTTTTGCGTTCCAGGACGCCGCTGGTCACCGCGATGCCAAAGCCCAGGACTGCCAACCCGGCGCCCACGAGCGCGGGTGCCACGAAGCCCCAGCCCCAGGCGATCACTAGGCCGCCCAGGAAGGCGCCCAGGGCATTGGCAACGTTAAGCGCGGCGTGGTTGAGCGAAGAAGCCAGGGAGGGGGCGTCCGGCGACGCATCCAACAAACGGGTCTGCAGGGCCGGGATCAGCATGGAGCCGGACGCTCCCACCACAAAGACCATCACCAGGGCCGACCAGGGCCAGTGCACAGCCACCGCGTAGACCACCAGCGCGACGGCGATCCCGGGCAGGACCCAGTACAGCGTCCCCATCACTGACTTGTCGGCCAGCCTGCCGCCGACGACTGTTCCGGCCACCATGCCCAGTCCGTAGAGGGCCACCACAATGGGCAACAGCGATCCCGGAATCCCGGCCACCAGGGTCATGGTGTGCGCAATGTAGGTGTAGGTCGCGAAGAAGCCACCAAAACCCACGATGCCGATCAGGATGGCCAGCCACACCTGGAGCCGTTTGAGCGCACCGAGTTCGCGGCGGATGCTCGCGTCAGGATGGGGGGCCTGGTACGGGACATAGCGCCACAGCAGCACCAGTGTCAGCAAGCCAATGCCTCCCACGAGGAGGAACAGCAGCCGCCAGCCGAAGGTCTGGCCCACCCAGGTGGCCGCGGGCACACCGATGACGTTCGAAACGGAGAGGCCCGCCATCACCATGGAGATGGCCCAACCCCGACGCGTGGGGGAAACCAGGGAGGCGGCGATCACAGCCGCGACCCCGAAGAATGCACCGTGCGGCAGTCCGGCCGCAAACCGGGAAACCAGCATGCTCCCGTAATCGGGAGCAACATAGGACGTCAGGTTGGCCAGCGTGAAGAACAGCATGAGGCCCAGTGCGAGGTATTTGCGTGGCAGTTTGGCACCGACTGCGGCGAGCAGCGGCGCGCCCACCACAACCCCGAGGGCGTAGGCGGAAATGAGGTGTCCGGCCTCCGGGGTGCTGATGCCGAGTCCTTGTTCCACCTCTTTCAGCAGGCCCATCATGGTGAACTCCGTGACGCCGATTCCGACGCCGCCCATTGCCAGCGCAAAGATCGCCGCGCCAACATGCGGAGTCTTCGCCTTGGACGCGGTGGAGGTTTGGACGACGCTGCTCATGTGCCTGCTTTTCAAAGGGGATGTTGGGGGAAGGCCCGTAAACCATTCTCCCTCATAGACTGGGGCGGTGAGTGGACTGATACAGGTAGTTGGCGGAGCAATAGTGGACTCGTTGGCGAACCCCGCCCGCATGCTGGTGGCCAGGCGGACTGCTCCCGAGCAGTTCGCTGGGCTCTGGGAATTTCCCGGCGGGAAAGTGGACGCCGGTGAGGAATGCGAGGCTGCGTTGCACCGGGAACTCAGGGAAGAACTGGGCGTAGAGGTCCGTCTGGGGCCGGAACTCCACTCCGGGGCGGCAGCTGGCTGGCGGCTGAACGAGCGGGCCAGCATGCGGGTGTGGTTCGCGGAGATTTCCGACGGCGATCCCCAGCCGCTCGAAGACCATGACCAGCTGAGATGGGTGAGCACCACGAATCGTGATGTAGCTCTCAGTCTTCCGTGGATCCCTGCCGACTTCCCGATTGTCCGGGCACTTCTTGAATCACTGGGCACGCCTGTGGGATCAGCCCCCTTCGCTGAATTTTAGGAGCTGCTGGTGGAAGGCAAGGACAGTGCCTACTACAACGTGCTGGCAGTCAAAGCCGAGATGAAGGACGATCCCCGGGTCCAGAAGCTCTACAAGATCCTGACCTCGCAGGACATGAAGGATTTCCTGCAGGAGAAGTACAAGGGCCTGGCCATTCCGGCCAGCTAGGAATCCGTCCCTAGAACAGGGTGGGCTGCTGACGCGGCCCGGCGGCGGCCGGTTGGGACTCCCCAGCCGGCCGTTCCTGTGTGCCGACGCCGGTAGACGGGATACTCCCCGCCGGATACTGGGCTTCCTCGCCACGGGGATCGTCTTCGAGGTCACGGTGGCTGAAGCCGTGGCCGCTGGTGAAGCCGTGCCGGTGCTTGAAATAGCGCACCTTTGCGGCGAGCCAGGTGCGGTATTCCTTGGACGCGTAGGACCCTGTGCCATAGAGGCGCCGGTAGCGGCCAGCCAGTTCCGGATGGTCCTTGGCAATCCACTGCATGAACCACTCGCGTGTTCCCGGCTTCAGGTAGAGGGCGCCGGCGGTGACGCCCGTGGCACCGGCTGCGGCCAACGAAGCGAACAGGGAATCGAGGGCTTCGTCACTGTCGGACAGCCACGGCAGGATAGGCATCGCCATAACACCGCAGGGGAGCCCGGCATCGCGTAAGCGGGAGACCAGCTTCAGCCGCGCCCGAGGCCCCGGCGTGCCTGGTTCCACGGCTTCCGAGAGCGCCTCATCCGTCATAGCCAGTGAAATACCCACCCCTACCGGCACCTGGGCGGCAGCCCGCTTCAGGAGCGGGATGTCCCGGGCGAGCAGCGTCCCCTTGGTGAGGATGGACAACGGCGTACCTGAGTCAGCCAGCGCCGTGATGATTCCCGGCATCAGCCGGTAGCGGCCCTCGGCCCGCTGGTAGGGGTCCGTGTTGGTGCCAAGCGCCACCTGGTGACGGCCCCAGGACGGTTTGGCCAACTCCTTCCGGAGGACCTCGGCCGCATTGACCTTGACCACCACCTGGCTGTCGAAATCCAGTCCGGCGTCAAAGTCGAGATACGTGTGGCTCTTGCGCGCAAAACAGTAAACACAGGCATGGCTGCAGCCGCGGTATGGGTTCACGGTCCACTCAAACGGCATCCGCGACCCGGCCACCACCTTATTGAGCACCGATTTGGCGGTGACCTCATGGAAGGTGATGCCGGCGAATTCGGGGGTGGTCACAGAACGGACCAACCCGGCAAGGGGAAGCAGGGCGGGTGATGGGCCACTTCCGAGGTCATCGGCGGGCCGGGGCATCAGCGCTTGTGCATCCCATCTCATGTCTTCCATTCGAATGTATGTTCGAACTTAAGTCAAGGACCGGGCGCCGCGGAAGTCCGCGCGCCGCGGGTTCGGCGCCGCCCTGTGGGAACCGTCAGTCCAGCAGTTCCCACACCACGGTGACGCTGGCGTTAATGCTCACGTGGCCCGCCTCCACGCTGATGGCTTCGCTGGCGGCGGCGCGCTGGATCCGGGCCACGGGGATGGGCCCGGGCGCATCCGGGTGCTCGGCAACGGACACCACCGCGCCAAGCCGCGCGGACGCCAGGGATGCAAACTGTTCGGCTTTGGCTGAGGCATCCTGCCACGCAGCGTCCCGGGCGAGTGCGGCGACGGCTGACTCATCCGAGAAGCCAAGTTCCAGTCCGTTCAGGCGCACGTCATCGCCGCCGGCGTCTACTGCGGCGGCAATAACGGCGGATGCCGCGCTGACCTGCCGCAGGCGCACGGTGAGCATGCTGGAGGTCACGTACCCCGTCACCTGCTGGCCCCCGCCGTCGCGCCAGACGAACTCCGGCCGGACGTTCAGTCCGGAGGTCCGGATGTCCGTGTCAGCCAGGCCGTGCCGGCGGAGCGCACCGGATACGGCTGCGGACGCTGTTCCTGCATCCGCATAGGCGGCGCCCACGCTGTCCCGACGGCACTCGACGCCCACGGAAATCGTCAGTAAGTCAGGTGGCGCCTCCGCCGTCCCCGTTCCGGTCACGGTGATGGTCCTGTTGTTGGTCGTGGTGTTGGGTTCGCCCGTCATTGTCAGACCTCGATTCCGCCGGCCCCATGGGGCGCCGGCTTTGGTGTCCTGATGTCAACGTAACCGCCGGCTGCCAGGCCGGCCTGCCGCTCGAAGAAATTTGCCGACGCCGGATTCCCCGTCCGGAGCAGCGACCAGCCGGCGGCCAGGAAATACAGCGGAAGGAAGGGGAGCCCCAAGCAGTAGGCGTACTGGCTGCAGTGCTTTTCCTCATGCACCAGGAGCGCCGGATTGGACGTCAGTTCTTCGGTCCGGATCCGGCAGATGACCACGTTGCCGAGGGTGAAGGCCCCCGCATACGGAACGCGCCACCGGTAGCCGGACGCTATGACCAGCCCGCGGGGGCCTTTGCTGATGGCGGTTCCCGCAGCCGCGGCCACGGCCAGGCCCAGCAGGGTAGTGCCGTTGGCCAGGTTGGCGAGGTGTCGTACCCGCTGCCCCGGAGTCAACAGCTGCGCGGCTGACAGGGCCTGCCCTTGTGTCATGAGGCCATGGTAGCCGGAGCCTTCACTTAGACTGGAGGATAGTGGCCGCCAGTTTGACCGGTGTGCCCTGACCTGGTCATCGAGTGCCTTCACCTTGGGTGAATCCACAACGTGACCTGCCAGTGACGGATGCGCTGCCGGGAAACCGCGCACGGCTGCACCCCTCACCGGCAGCCCCGACTCGTAGCTAAGAACAGTAGATGACTGAAACTTTGCCGGGCGCCGCCATCCCGAACCCTACGGATGAAGCCGCCATCACTGCCGCTGTAGACCAGGCCATCGCCGCCATTGCCGGCGCAGGCACCCTTGACGAACTCAAGGCGGTGAGGCTGGCGCACACCGGTGAGAAGTCACCGCTCAGCCTGGCCAACCGGGAGATCGGCGGACTGCCGAAAGACCAGAAAGCCGTAGCCGGCAAACTCATGGGTTCCTCACGGGGCCGGGTCAACAAGGCGCTCGCGGACCGCACCGCCGAGCTGGAAGCACAAAACGACGCCCGGATCCTGCTGGAAGAGACGGTGGACGTCACTGCCGCACCCCGCCGTCGTCGGGCAGGAGCGCGTCACCCGCTCTCCACGCTGCAGGACCGCGTGGCGGACATCTTTGTGGGCATGGGCTGGGAAATCGCCGAAGGCCCCGAGGTGGAATCCGAATGGTTCAACTTCGACGCCCTGAACTTCAAGCCGGACCACCCCGCCCGCGAAATGCAGGACACGTTTTTCGTGGAGCCGCCGGAGGCCCACCTGGTGATGCGTACGCACACCTCCCCGGTGCAGGTCCGGTCCATGCTGGAACGCGAACTGCCCATCTACGTCCTCTGCCCCGGCAAGGTGTTCCGCACCGATGAACTGGACGCGACGCACACCCCGGTGTTCCACCAGTTCGAGGGCCTGGCCATCGACAAGAACTTGAGCATGGCCGACCTCCTGGGCACGCTGGAGCACTTCACCCGACAGTTGTTCGGCGACGAGGCGTCCGTCCGGCTGCGCCCGAACTACTTCCCCTTCACCGAACCCTCCGCGGAACTGGACATCTGGCACCCGGGCGCCAAGGGCGGCCCGCGCTGGATCGAATGGGGCGGCTGCGGCATGATCAACCCCAACGTCCTCCGCGCCGCGGGCATCGACCCGGATATCTACTCCGGTTTCGCCTTTGGCATGGGCATCGAGCGCGCGCTCATGTTCCGCAATGACGTCGGCGACATGCGCGACATGATCGAAGGCGATGTACGTTTCAGCGAGCACTTCGGGATGGAGATCTAACAGTGCGTATCCCACTTTCCTGGCTGCGTGAATTCGCAGCAGTACCGGCCGGAGCAACGGCCGAAGACCTGATGGCCGAACTGGTCAAGGTTGGCTTTGAAGAGGAAGCGGTCCACCGCCCCACGGACACCCTGCAGGGCCCGGTTGTGGTGGGCCAGGTCCTGAGCATCGTCAAGGAACCCCAGACCAACGGCAAAACCATCAACTGGTGCCAGGTCCGGGTTGTCCCCGAAGGCCAGGAACAGACCCTCACCGGAGACGGCATCGACCCGTCCGGGGTGCAGGGGATCATCTGCGGCGCCCACAACTTCGTTGAAGGCGACAAGGTAGTTGTCACTCTGCCGGGGGCGGTGCTGCCCGGCGACTTCCACATCTCCGCCCGGAAGACGTACGGCCACCTCTCCGCCGGCATGATCGCCTCCGTGCGTGAGCTTGGCATCGGCGAGGACCACGACGGCATCCTGGTGCTGTCCCGGATCGGGCTCGATCCCGAAATCGGCACGGATGCCATGGAACTGCTGGGCCTCTATGACCAGGCAGCCGAGATCAACGTGACCCCGGACCGCGGCTACGCGTTCTCCATCCGTGGTGTGGCCCGCGAATATGCGCACGCAACCGGCACAGGGTTCACGGACCCCGCGTCAAAGGTCCAGGCCCCGGCGGAACTTTCCGGCGGCTACGGCGTCAAGCTCAACGACGACGCGCCCATCTACGGCAAACCCGGCTGCGACCGTTTTGTGGCCCGCACCGTCCGCGGCGTCGACGCCACCAAGCCGACGCCGCCGTGGATGACCTCAAGGCTCCGGCTTGCCGGGATCCGTTCCATCTCCCTGCCCGTGGACATCTCCAACTACGTGATGCTCGAGCTTGGCCAGCCCACGCACTGCTATGACCTGGACAAACTGTCCGGCGACATCGTGGTCCGCCGGGCCGTGGCGGGGGAGAAGATCACCACCCTGGACGACAAGGAGCGCACGCTCGACGTCGAGGACCTCCTCATCACCGACGGATCCGGCGCGATCGGCATTGCCGGCGTGATGGGCGGCGCAGCCACCGAGGTGAGCGATTCGACGTCGAACGTCCTGGTGGAAGCTGCGCACTTCGACGAGGTGTCCATTGGCCGTTCCCGCCGCCGGCACAAGCTGCCGTCCGAGGCGTCCAAGCGCTTCGAGCGCGGCGTCGACTGGCACGTTGCGGACATCGCTGCCCAGCGTGTTGTTGACCTCCTGGTGGACCTCGCCGGCGGGGTTGCTGACGAGGCGGGGACCGACGTCGGGACCGCACCGGATGCCGTGACCATTGCGCTGCCGGCAGCCTTCGCCGCCCAGCGGATCGGCATCGATTTCACCGAAGAGCAGATCACCACCTCGCTGGTGGACCTCGGCGCCGTGGTGGAAAAAGCCGACGGCGGCTGGACCGTTACCGCCCCCAGCTGGCGCAACGACCTGGAAACCAAGGAAGACCTCACCGAGGAAATCGCGCGGCTGGTGGGCTACGACAACATCCCCGCCACCCTTCCGGTGGCCCCTCCGGGACGTGGCCTGACCCGCGTGCAGCAGCAGCGACGTCGGCTCATCCAGTCACTGGCCGACGCCGGTCTGACCGAAGTCCTGGCCTACCCGTTCGTCTCCAAGGCGGCCAACGACACGTTCGGCGTCGCCGAGCAGGGTGCGGCCCGGAGCGCGGTCAAGCTGGCGAACCCGATCAGCGAGGAACACGGCTTCCTGCGCACGTCCATCCTCCCCGGGCTGATCGAGGTGGCCAAGCGGAACTACTCCCGCGGGTTCCGCGACCTGGCGCTCTTCGAGTCGGGCCTCGTTTTCCTGCCGGGCGAGACCTTGGGTACGCCGTCCATCCCGCCGCTGGGCGTTAAGCCTTCCGACGAGGTACTGGATGCACTGTACGACGGCGTTCCGGACCAGCCGCTGCACGTCGCCGCTGTCCTCACCGGCCATGATTCACCCGCTGCCGCCGGCCACACGCCGCGCTTGTGGGACTGGTCCGACGCACTTGACATTGCCCGGCTCGCCGGGGATGTCCTGGGTGTGGAGGTTGTGGTCAGCCAGGGTGCACACCAGGCGTTCCACCCGGGCCGTGCCGCGCAGCTCTCGCTGCGGACCGGCGAAGTAGTGGGTTACGCCGGCGAGCTGCACCCGAAGCTCCTGGCCGCGCACGACATGCCTGCCCGTTCGGTGGCGCTGGAGCTCAACGCGGATGCCCTGTTCGAGGCAGCCGCGGATGTGATTGTGGCCCGCCACATCTCCACGTTCCCGGTGGCCACCCAGGACGTTGCCCTGGTGGTGCCGCAGGAGATTCCCGCGGACCAGGTCCTCGAAGCGCTCCGCGAAGGCGCCGGCGAGCTGCTGGAGGACGTGGCGCTGTTCGACGTCTACGCCGGCAAGGGTATTGAAGAAGGCAAGAAATCGCTCGCCTTCGGCCTGCGTTTCCGGGCAACGGACCGGACGCTGACAGCCGATGAGGCCTCGGCTGCGCGCGAAAGCGCGGTTGCCCTGGCTGCAGAGCGCTTCGGCGCCGTCCAGCGCTAAACGCGGATCCGGATGGCAGGGCTGGTGGGGGCGGTGCCGGTGGCGCCGGTCCTGCGTTCCTGCCCTCCCGGCGTATCCGGAGGGCAGGACCCGACGGCGGGCCACCAGTCGATAGTGCTGGGGCCCGCCGAGCTGGCCCGCGCGGCGGCCCTGGCACCCGGCCCGCGGGCCGTTTTTGTCACCGGCCGGCGTGCCCTGCGAAGGTTCGCAGCAGAACTGCTGGACGTCCCGGCGTCGGACCTCACCACCCACTTCAGCTGCCCCCGGTGCGGCTCCGGCCCCGAGCTATCGCACGGCAGGCCGGGCTATACGCTCAGGGGAGAGCCGGTGCCGCTCGCGCTGAGCCTGTCCCGGAGTTCCGGGTGGATCCTGTTGGGCGCCGTGGTGGATCCACCGGCCGGAGTCACGATGGGCCTGGACCTGGCGGACCCGTCCGGCATGGCCTTTGAGGGGTTCGACGGCGTGGCCCTCACCGCCGCGGAGCGCACGGCCCTCACCGGGCTGGCCGGGCCTCTGCTGCTGCAGGAGCGGGCAAGGCTCTGGGCGCGCAAGGAAGCCTGGCTCAAGATGACGGGCGACGGTCTCGCCACGGCACCGGACAGCCTCGACGTTTTGTCGCGCCCGGAAATCCGGGACCTGGCCGCCGGCGAGGCGGGCCTCCCGCTCAACTTTCGCGCCGCCGTCGCGGTTTCGCGCACCGGCAGCTAGCGACGTTGCCGTCAGCGTTTTGCTGGTCAGCGCACCGGCAGTGGCGGGAGGGCTGCTTCGAGCAGCCACGGGTGCAGCAGCGCCTCGGTGTCCAGGCCGGTAGCCCGGTCCGCGGCGAGAATAAACGCCGCCGTGGACACTGAACCGTGACGGTGGGCATCCGTCCAGTCGTGCAGCAACGCAAAGAATGCCAGGTCACCGCACCGGACCCGCAGGGCATGCAGGGCCAGGGCTCCCCGCTTGTAGACGCGGTCATCAAACATAAGCTCCGGCCCGGGGTCGCCCACGATAATGTCCTGGCTGCCGGCGGCCAGTTTCCGCCAGGCTGCGGCAGCCCGGTTCGCGACAGGCAGGACGCCCGCCTCCTCCGACCAGATCCACTCCGCATAGCAGGCGAAGCCCTCGTGGAGCCAGATATCCGACCATGATGCGGCAGTGAGGGAGTTCCCGAACCACTGGTGTGCGAGCTCGTGGGCGATGAGCCGCTGGGATTCCCACTCCTGCGTCAGATGGTTCCGGCCCAGAATGGAGAGCGTCTGCGCTTCAAGCGGTATTTCCAGCTCGTCTTCGGTCACCACCACGGAGTATTCCGGGAAAGGGTAGGGCCCGAAACAGCTGGCAAAGGTGCGCATCATCTCAGGCTGCCTCGCCAGGCCTTCGCGGGCCGTGTCGACCAGCAGTGCCGGGACGGCGGCGAACTGCGGAACCTGCCCGTCCACGGGGAAGGGGGTCAGGGCGAGGAACTCATAGCGGCCGATCTGGACCGTGGCCAGGTAGGTGGCCATGGGCTCGGCCTGTTCGTAGACCCAGGTCTCGCGGCTGGCCCTGCTGGTGTGGGAGATCAGGGTGCCGTTACACACGGCCCGGTAATTGGCGTCGGTGGTCACGCTGATCCGGTAGCTGGCCTTGTCGCCGGGGTGGTCGTTGCACGGGAACCAGGAGGCGGCGCCGTTCGGCTGGCCGGCCACAAGGACCCCGTCGGTGAGTTCCTCCCAGCCCACCTCGCCCCAGAACCCGCGCCGGGGACCAGGGTTGCCTTCGTAGCGGATGTCGAGGGTAAATTCCTCGCCCGCCGGCAGCGCGGCCTCGGGCACAATGACCAACTGCCCGGCGCGCTGGCTGAACTTTTTGACCCGGCGCCCGCTGAGCTGGATCTTTGTGGCCCGGAGCCCGGTCAGGTCCAGCACGAGGGCCGCCGTAGCGTACTGTGTGACCGCGTTCAGGACCGCACGCCCGCTCAGGCGGTTACTGCTGAGCTTGTAGTCAATGTCCAGTTCGTAGCGGCGGACCTTGTACGCGTTTGTGCCATGGCCGGGCATATAGGGGTCGGGCGCAGATGCGCCGTGCTCCGAGTTGCGTGCTGGGCCGGTATTCGCGGCCGTGGGGCTCGGTGCGGGGGAACTCATAAGACGGTCTTTCCGATCAGCGTTGGGCGGCAGGACAGCTGGTATTGCGAGGCTAGCGGGGTTTGGGAGCGGACGCTGCGGGACCGCTCCAGGGGCTCACCGGGTTGCCCATCCAATAGGTCGCGGCGGGAACGGATTCGCCCCGCATCACCAGCGAAGCCGGTCCAACAGTTCCGCCGCTGCCGATGCTTGCCTGCGGCAGGATAACGCCGTGGGGCCCCATGGTGGCTCCGTCTTCGAGGGTAACAGTGTCCAGGCTCATGACCCGGTCATGGAACAGGTGCGTCTGGACCACACAGCCACGGTTGACGGTGGAGTTCCGCCCGAGGGTGACCAGGTCCGCTTCGGGGAGCCAGTAGCTTTCGCACCACGTGCCGCGGCCGATCCGGGCACCGAGCGCCCGGAGCCACCAGACCAGGGCCGGGGTCCCGGTGGCTGCCCGCGCGAACCAGGGGGCGCTGACCATTTCGATAAACGTATCGACCACTTCGTTGCGCCAAATGAAGGAGCTCCAGAGCGGGTGCTCGCCGGCCCGGATCCGGCCCACGAGGACCCATTTGGCGACGACGGCGCTGCCCGCGGCCGCCGCGCCCGCCAGCAGCATCACGACTCCGCCCAGGGCTGCGGCAATCCCGTAGTTGTAGGTAGCGGCCAGCCAGTCAAAAGCAAGCATCACGCCGGCGGCGATCGCCACCGTTACCACCACGGGGATGAAGCGGCCCAGTTCCCAGAGGCAGCGGGCAAACTTGAGCCGCAGCGGCGGCTGGTACGTGCGGGTGTCGTCCGAGGCGATGGCGGTGCGCCGGAGCCGTACAGGCGGGCTGCCCAACCAGGAGGTCCCGGACTTGGCCTTGGCCGGTGTGGCCGACAGGACGGCGACGAGTGAGTTCTTGGGGACATTCCGGCCGGCAGCGGTCATGCCCGAGTTGCCCAGGAAGGAGCGCTTGCCGATCTTCGCGGGCGCAATCCGCAGCCACCCGCCGTCGAGCTCGTAGGAGGCCACCATGGTGTCGTCGGCCAGGAAGGCGCCCTCGCCCACAGTGGTCATCTTGGGGATAAGCAGGACCGTGGAGGCTTCGACGTTCTTGCCGATCTTGGCGCCCAGCAGGCGCAGCCAGACCGGTGTGAAAAGACTGGCATAAACGGGGAAGAGCAGGTCGCGGGCCAGGTCCAGCACGCGTTCCGTGGCCCAGACCTGCCAGCCGATCCGGCTGCGGACGCGGTAGTAGCCCTCCGCCAGGCCGATGCCGAGCATCCGGGTGGTGACCAAAATCAGCAGGAGGTTGACGACGAACCACACGAGGGCCGCGGGTGCGAGGGCCTGCAGGAGTTGCGGGACGGCTGCGGAGAGCGATTCGCTGCCTTGGATGAAGGCAAAGACCACCAGGGCCGCGGCGGCGGCAGAGACGTAAGGGATCAGGGCCAGCACGGCTGAAGCCATGGCGAATCCGGCGAACCAGAGCCGGCCAATCAGCCGATGTTCGGCAGGAGTGTCCGGCAGCGAGTGCTTGGCCTTGCCCCGGCGCTCGGCGGGGGAGCCGGCCACGTGGTGGCCGGCCTTTACTTTGCCGAGGACGGCCGAGCCGGGCTCCACTTGGGCTCCGGCGCCGATGGAAGCGCCGGGCATCAGCGTGCTGCGCGCCCCGACGCTGGCTCCTGCCCCGATATGGACGGCCCCGATGTGGACGATGTCCCCGTCGATCCACCAACCGGAAAGATCCACTTCAGGCTCGATGTTGGAGCCGCTGCCGAGGGAAAGCATCCCGGTGACAGGCGGCAGTGAGTGCAGTTGGACGTTGTTGCCGATCTTGGCGCCCAGCGCCCGGGCGTAGTACGGCACCCATGGTGCGCTGGCGAGGCTGATGGCCCCGGCGAGGTCCTGGATCTGTTCGGCCAGCCAGAGGCGCACGTGCACCCGTCCGGAGCGCGGGTACGTTCCCGGCCCCACCTTCCGGAGCAGCATCCGGGCCGCGGCCACGGAAATCAGCATCCGGCCGGCCGGGGAGACGAAGACGAGCCAGGAGGCGGCCACCCACCACCAGGAAACGGTGGGGGCAGCGCTGAAGCCGGCCATCGCGGCCAGTACGTTGTTAGCCGCCATGAGGTAGGTCAGCCAGCGCATCCCCACCAGGATGTGCAAGGGAATACCCATCAGAGTCTGGAACACCTGGGACTTGAACGCGGTGGGGCGTACAGTGCGGGACGGCGCAGGCCCGGTGGCCACTCCGTCGGGAAGGGTCTGGCGGGCCGCATCAATCAGGGCGCCGATCCTGGGTGTGGCATAAATGTCGGCGACCGTGATGGTCGGGTACCGGACCCTGAGGGCGGAGACCAGCTGGGCAGCGGACAGGGAGCCGCCGCCGTAGGCGAAGAAGTCGGCGTCGAGGCTTGTTACGGTGCTGCCAAGGACTGCAGTCCACTGTTCGGCCACCCAGGAGGCATCTTCGGGCAGGTTCAAGGGGGCAGCGTCGGCCTCCGCCGCACCGGTCCCGGTCAGCGGCCAGGGCAGGGCGTGGCGGTCCACCTTGCCGCTGGTCTTGGTGGGCAGGGAGTCGACGACGGTCAGCAGCGGAATGAGGGGCGCGGGGAGGCTCTCTGCCAGGAGCTCGCGGGCGGCCGCCAGATCCAGGTCAGCGTCCGCGGCGGCCAGGTAGCCCACCAGGATCTGGTTGCCCGCAGCGGTTGTCCGTACTGCCGCAGCAGCTCCGGCAACATGCGGGAGCGCCTGCATGGCGGCGTCAATTTCGCCTAGTTCGATCCGGCGTCCACCGAGCTTGACCTGTTCGTCGGCGCGGCCCACAAAGATCAGTCCGGCGGCTTCGTAGCGGACTAGGTCGCCCGAACGGTAGGCGCGGTCCCAGCCGAAGGACGGCATGGGCGCGTACTTCTCCCGGTCCTTGTCCGGGTCAAGGTAACGGGCCAGTCCGACGCCGCCGATGATCAGTTCGCCGATCTCCCCTTCGCCGACGGGCAGTCCTTCAGCATCCACCACGGCCAGGTCCCAGCCGTCCAGGGGCAGTCCGATCCGGACCGGACCGGGGCCACCCAGGGGAGCCGCGCAGGCCACTACCGTGGCCTCCGTGGGGCCGTAGGTGTTCCAGACTTCACGGCCCGGGATGGCAAGCCGCTCGGCCAGCTCGGGCGGGCAGGCCTCGCCGCCGAAAATCAGGAGCCGGACGCTCTCCAGGGACTCGGCTGGCCAGAGGGCAGCCAGCGTTGGAACGGTGGACACTGCGGTGATGCCGTGGCTGATGAGCCACGGGCCGAGGTCCGTTCCGGTCCTGACCAGGGCCCGCGGTGCGGGCACCAGGCAGGCGCCATGACGCCAGGCAAGCCACATTTCCTCACACGAGGCATCAAAGGCGACCGAAAGCCCTGCCAGTACCCTGTCCTGCGGGCCGAGGGGCTCCGCCTGCAGGAAGATCCGGGCTTCGGCGTCAACAAAGGCGGCGGCGGAGCGGTGCTGGACCGCGACGCCCTTGGGCGTGCCGGTGGAACCGGAGGTGAAGATCACCCAGGCGTCATCGCCGGGCTCGGCGGAACGGCTTTCGGCACCACGACGCTCGGCTTCACCGCGTTCACCGCGTTCAGCGGGTTCCGGGGAGTCAGGCACGGAGACCGCGGCGCCACCGGTGAGCACCGCGGCTACGCCAGCCTCACCCGTGAGCACTGCGGCTACGCCAGCCTCACCGAAAACGAGCCGGGCACGTTCCTCAGGGTCGTCGGCGTCCACCGGAACGTAGGCGGCACCGATGTGCAGGATAGCGAGAATCGAGATGTAGAGCTCACAGGTCCCGGACGGAATCCGCACACCTATCCTGTCGCCGGCGCCCAGCCCGGCCGCCTGGAGCTCCCGTCCTTTGGCCCGGACCGCGGCCATCAGGTCGGCATAGCTCAGGGAACGCCGGCCGTCGTCGAGCGCCGAGGCCTCCGGGAAACGTGCCGCCGAGTCCGCCAGGATGGCCATGAGGGTCCGCTCGGGCGGGGCCAGGGGAAAACCGGCCAGCTGGGGGCGGTAGGGATCCTCCGGCAGGGATGCGACGACGTTTGACTGATGCTCACTCACGGACGGATTCTGCCTGAGTAAAGTGAACGCAAGGTGTCCAGAATTAGTTGAAGATTCATGTTCTGTTCACGCATGCTGCCTGTATCCATCAGGGAACCAGCAGGACCTTGCCCGTGGTGCGCCGTCCCTCGAGGTCCTCATGGGAACGCCGCGCCTCGGCCAGGGGGTAGGTGGCGCCGATCCGTACCTTTAAGTGCCCCTTTTCTGCGGCGGCGAAGATCTCCGCCGAGCGCCAGCGGCGCTCCTGCTCGTTGAGCAGGAAGTGGGCCAGGGACGGACGCGTCAGCGTCAGCGAACCGCCGGCGTTGAGACGCTGCGGATCCACCGGCGGTACGGCCCCGGAGGCTGCCCCGAACAGGACCAGCATGCCTCGCGTGCGGAGGCAGGAGAGGGACCCGTCAAAGGTGTTCCGGCCGACGCCGTCGTACACCACGTCCACGCCCTTCCCGTTGGTGAGTTCGCGAACATGGTGGGGGAAGCCCTCGTACCGCAGCACATGGTCGGCCCCGGCGTCGCGGGCAAGTTCTTCCTTGGCCTCCGAGGAAACCGTGGTGATGACGCGGGCGCCCCTCTCCTTCAGCAGCTGGATCAGCAGCAGGCCGACGCCGCCGGCACCGGCGTGCGTCAGTACTGTGTGGCCCGGTTCGACCTTGAAGGAGGAATTGATGAGGTAGTGGGCGGTCATGCCTTGGAGCGGCAAGGCAGCTGCCGTCAGGTCGTCGACGCCGTCCGGCACCGGAAGTGCCTTGGCCGCATCGAGCACCGCGTAGCCGGCGTAGCATTTAGTGCCCTCGGCCGTGGCCACCCTGCTGCCGACTGCGAAGTTTTCGGTGCCTTCGCCGAGCTCCTCTACAGTCCCAGCGGCTTCCGAGCCGGGCGTAAAGGGGAACGGGACCTGGTACATGCCCCCGCGCTGGTAGGTGTCGATGAAGTTCACCCCGGCTGCCGCCACCTTGATGAGCAACTGGCCGGGACCCGGCGTCGGTCGGTCCACCTCGGCGATCTCGAGGACTTCCGGACCTCCGGACTGGCGGGCAACGATGGCTTGCATAAAAGGTCTCCTCTCCGGGCGGGGGTTTCCCGCGGCCGGTGTCTCTGACCATCCTAGGGATACCGCTACCGACGACGAAGCGACGGCCGGTAGCCGGCCGTCGCTTCGGGTCATGCGCGGCAGAGTCATGCGGGGGAGCCCGCGCGGCTCGCCTCTTTTTAGCAGCGTGTGCTAGAACCGCCGGGTCACCGTTGCCATGGGGCACTCGAAGTGGCGTCCTGCAGCAAGGCCTACATCATTCAGGTAGCGGACGATGATGCCGTAGGACTGCAGCAGCGTGGTTTCCGTGTAGGGAACCTGGTGCTTCTTGCAGTACTCGCGGACAATCTTGGCTGCCTTATCCAGCTGGGGGCGTGCCATGTCCGGGAAGAGGTGGTGCTCAGCCTGGCGGTTCAGGCCGCCGAGCAGGATGTCCATAAACCGGCCACCGGAGATGTTCCGTGACGTCAGGACCTGGCGGCTGAAGAAGTCCACGCGGCTGTCCGCGGGCAGGACCGGCATGCCCTTGTGGTTCGGCGCGAAGGAAGCACCCATGTAGAAACCGAAGACGGCGAGCTGCACGCCGATGAACGCGAACGCCATCCCGAGCGGCAGGAACGTAAAAGCCAGCACGGGCAGGAGGCTAAGCCGGACCAGCAAAATGGGAAGCTCTACCCATCGGTGTGTCACCTTGGCCCGGCGGAAGACGAACTTCACGGAGTCGATCTGCAGCCCCAGGCCAACAAGGAACAGCAGCGGGAAGAAGAACCAGCCCTGCTTGCGGGTCAGGAACGAAAACCTGCCCTGCCGCGTGGCGGCACCTTCGGTGTGGAAGGCGATGGCCCCCGTGGCAATGTCAGGATCCTTCGAAATGACGTTGGGGTGGTTGTGGTGGGCGCCGTGCTTCTGCTCCCACCAGGAATAGCTCATGCCGGCAACCGAGGTGGCCAGGATCCGGGCGGTCCAGTCGTTGGCCCGGCGCGACGCGAAGATCTGGCGGTGCCCGGCCTCGTGGGCCAGGAAACTCAGCTGTGTGCAGAGGACCCCGACGGCCGCGGCGATGAGGAGCTGGAACCAGCTGTCGCCGATCAGGGCAAACCCGAACCAGGTGGCGGCCATGAGGAGTACCAGGCTGGCAAAGAGCGTGATGTAGAAACCGACGCGGCGTTCCAGCAGGCCTTCAGCCTTGACGCTCTTCAACAGCTCCGAATAGCTCAGGACAACGGCGTTGGGCTGCCGGACACGCGATTTTGGGCGCTCTGACGTGGGAAGGGTGGTGGTCATGGAGCGGGGCCTCGTAACTGTTTCGGGTAACGCTGCAGCCGACATTCGGACTGCACGGTCATGATCACCCTCACTCCATCTTACGCGGCGCCCTGGGAATCGTTGCCAACGTCGATGCATAAATATCGGGCACACTGAATACTTTTGCTGTAAGATTCACGGCATGACTATTTCTGTTGCCGTCTCCGGAGCCAGCGGTTACGCCGGGGGAGAAGTCCTGCGGCTCCTGGCGGGACATCCGGACGTGACCATCGGCGCCATCACCGCGCACAGCAATGCAGGCTCCCGCCTTGGCGAGCTGCAGCCGCACCTGCACGGGCTGGCCAGCCGCATCCTGGAAGACACCACGGTGGAGAATCTTTCCGGGCATGATGTGGTGTTCCTGGCGCTCCCGCATGGCGCTTCCGCCGAGATCGCGGCACAGCTCCCGGAGGGGACCGTCGTGATCGACGCCGGCGCAGACCACCGCCTTGAAGATCCTGCCGCGTGGGAAAAGTTCTACGGCTCGGCCCACGCCGGAACGTGGCCCTACGGTCTGCCGGAGCTCCCCGGCCAGCGCGAGGCCCTCAAGGGCGCCACGCGGATCGCCGTCCCGGGCTGCTACCCGACCTCGGCCCTCCTGGCCCTGGCGCCCGGGTTCGCCGCCAAGCTGCTCCAGCCCGACGACGTCGTGATCGTTTCCGCCTCCGGCACCTCGGGTGCGGGCAAGGCCGCGAAGGTGAACCTCATCGGTTCCGAGGTGATGGGCTCCATGAGCCCCTACGGCGTGGGCGGCGGCCACCGCCACACCCCCGAGATTGAACAGGGCCTCTCCAATGCTGCCGGCGAGAGTGTCACGGTGTCCTTCACCCCGACGCTCGCGCCGATGAGCCGCGGCATCCTCACCACCGCCACCGCGAAGGTCAAGCCCGGCACCACGGCGGCGGACCTCCGCCAGGCGTGGGCTGATGCCTACGACGACGAACCGTTTGTCCACCTGCTGCCGGAAGGGCAGTGGCCCGCCACCAAGTCCGTCCAGGGCTCCAACCACGCGGCCATGCAGTTGGCCCTGGATGAACACACCGGCCGCGCGATTGTGACGTGCGTCATTGATAACCTCACCAAGGGGACTGCCGGCGGCGCCGTGCAGTCCATGAATATTGCGCTTGGCCTGCCGGAAACCGCCGGCCTCAACCTGCAGGGAGTTGCACCGTGACCGTTACCGCCCCCCTGGGATTCCGCGCCGCAGGCGTCACCGCCGGGCTGAAGACCTCCGGCAAGCCGGACTTCGCCCTGGTGGTCAACGACGGCCCGTCCAAGGCCGCGGCCGCCGTCTTCACCAGCAACCGGGTGGCTGCGGCCCCCGTCCACTGGTCCCGCCAGGTGGTCTCGGACGGCCGCGTGGACGCAGTGGTCCTCAACTCCGGCGGCGCCAACGCCTGTACCGGTCCCCAAGGGTTCCAGAACACCCACAGCACGGCCGAAAAAGTGGCCGCGGTCCTCGGCATCTCGGCGACGGACGTGTTTGTCTGTTCCACCGGCCTGATCGGCGAGCAGCTGCCCATGGACAAGATCCTCCCGGGCGTCGAGGCTGCCTCGGCAGCGCTCAGCACGGACGGCGGTCCGGATGCGGCCACCGCCATCATGACCACAGACTCGGTGCCCAAGTCCGCACTGTTCATCGGTTCGGACGCCGACGGCCAGGAGTTCACCATCGGCGGCATCGCCAAGGGCGCCGGCATGCTGGCACCCGGCCTGGCCACCATGCTGGTGGTCCTCACGACCGACGCCGACGTCGAAGCGGAAATGCTCGACGTCGTCCTCCGCGACGCCACGCGCGTCACCTTCGACCGGGCTGATTCGGACGGCTGCATGTCCACCAATGACACCGTGGTGCTGCTGGCTTCCGGGGCGTCCGGTGCCGTCCCGTCCGCCGAAGCCTTTGGTGCCGGGCTGACCCAGGTGTGCGCCGAACTGGCGCGCAAGCTGATCGGGGACGCCGAAGGCGCCAGCCACGACATCGCCATCCGTACGTTCAACGCGGCCAGCGAGCGGGACGCCGAAACGGTCAGCCGCTCCGTGGCCCGGTCCAACCTGTTCAAAGCAGCCATCTTCGGCAAGGACCCCAACTGGGGCCGCGTGCTGTCCGCCGTGGGCACCACGGACGCCGTGTTCGAACCGGACCAGCTGAACGTGGCCATCAATGGCATCCAGATCTGCCGCAACGGCAGCATCGGCGACGACCGCAACCTGGTGGACCTCGAACCCCGCGTAGTCCTGGTGGACATTGACCTGCAGTCCGGTGACGCCGAAGCCACCATCTGGACCAACGACCTCACCCACGACTACGTCCACGAGAACAGCGCCTACTCAAGCTGATCCTCACGCCAGATCCCACCAGCAACCCTGGAGATACTGCACGCATGAACACCCAGACCCGTGAAACGACGTCCATGAGTGATGCCCAAAGCAAAGCCGGCACGCTGATCGAGGCGCTGCCCTGGATCCAGCGGTTCGCCGGCACCACCATGGTGATCAAATACGGCGGCAACGCCATGGTCAACGAGGAACTGCGCCGCGCCTTCGCCGAAGACGTAGTGTTCCTGCACCATGTGGGCATCCACCCCGTAGTGGTCCACGGCGGCGGTCCGCAGATCAACTCCATGCTGGCGCGGCTGGGTATCGAGTCCGAGTTTAAAGGCGGCCTCCGCGTCACCACCCCCGAAGCCATGGACGTGGTGCGGATGGTCCTCACCGGCCAGGTGGGCCGCGAACTGGTGGGCCTGATCAACTCCCATGGCCCGTATGCCGTGGGAATGTCCGGTGAAGACGGCGGCCTGCTCCGCGCCGTCCGGACCGGCACTGTCATTGACGGCGAGGAAGTGGACCTGGGCCTGGTCGGCGAAGTTGTCGGCGTCAACCCGGAGGGCATCCTGGACATCCTGGCCGCCGGCCGTATACCCGTCATCTCCACCGTGGCACCGGAAATCGAGTCCGACGGCCTCGAGACGGCAGCCGGAGAGGTCCAGACCACCGGGCAGGTCCTCAATGTCAACGCGGACACCGCCGCGGCCGCCCTCGCCGAAGCCCTGGGGGCCTCCAAGCTGGTGATCCTCACCGACGTCGAAGGACTGTACGCCAACTGGCCGGACCGGTCCTCCCTCATCTCCTCCCTGACGGCCACGGAGCTTCGCGAGCTTTTGCCCTCGTTGGAATCAGGCATGATCCCCAAGATGGAAGCGTGCCTCAAGGCCATTGACGGCGGAGTGGAACGCGCGCACATCGTGGACGGCCGCCTGCCGCACTCGATGCTCCTGGAAACATTCACGACGGCGGGCATCGGCACGCAGGTCGTCCCCGATACAGAGGAAGATTCATGAGTAACGTCGAAGATCTCGACAAGCTCGATCACCAGAGCCCGGTGGTTGAGCTTGTCGAAACCAAGGGCCACACCAGCGGGGCTGAGTGGCTTACGCGCTACTCCACGTCCCTGATGGGCGTCTTTGGCACGCCGCAGCGTGTCCTGGTCCGTGGTGCCGGCTGCCTGGTCTGGGACGCCGACGGCAAGGAATACCTGGACCTGCTCGGCGGTATTGCCGTCAACGCCCTGGGCCACGCCCATCCGTTTGTCACGTCCGTGATTTCCAGCCAGCTGGCCACCCTGGGCCATGTCTCCAATTTCTTCACCAGCCCCACGCAGATCGCACTGGCCGAAAAGCTGCTGGCACTGACGCACGCCCCGGCGGGCTCCAAAGTATTCTTCGCCAACTCGGGAACCGAAGCCGTCGAGGCCGCCTTCAAACTGGCCCGGCGCAACGGAGCCAGCCCGGACGGCACCACGGGCAAACGCACCAAGATCATCGCCCTCGAAGGCGCCTTCCATGGACGCACCATGGGTGCCCTGGCCCTGACCGCCAAGGAAGCCTACCGCGCACCGTTTGAGCCGTTGCCCGGCGGAGTGGTCCACATCCCGTTCGGCGACGTCGCAGCCCTGGAAGCAGCCATCGACGAAACCGTGGCCGCCGTTTTCCTGGAGCCCATCCAAGGCGAAGCCGGGGTTCGGCCCCTGCCTCCTGGCTACCTGAAGGCAGCCCGCGAAGCGACCACAAAGGCCGGCGCCCTGCTGATCCTGGACGAGGTCCAGACCGGTATCGGCCGCACCGGCAAATGGCTCGCGACGGAGGACGCCGGGATTGTTCCGGACGCCGTCACCCTGGCCAAGGGCCTCGGCGGCGGCTTCCCCATCGGTGCGCTTCTCACGTTCGGTGAGCGGACGTCGTCGCTGCTGTCCGCGGGCCAGCACGGCACCACCTTCGGCGGCAACCCGGTGGCGACGGCGGCCGCGCTGGCCACGCTGCACGCGATCGAAAGCCAGCGGGTCCTGGAAAACGTTGCACTTGTCGGGGACTACCTCCGCACCGGGCTCGCCGCCGTCGACGGCGTCACCGAAGTCCGCGGCGAAGGCCTGCTGATCGGCTTCGACCTGAACGCCGACGTGGCTCCCGCCGTCGTGACCGCAGGCCTTGACGCCGGTTTCATCGTCAACAGCCCCGGCCCGCACACCATCCGGCTCGCCCCGCCGCTGATCCTCACCAAGGACCAGGCCGGCACCTTCCTCGCCGCCCTCCCGGCACTCCTCCAGACAGCTAAGGACGCGCAGTGACCCCTGTAGTTTCTTCCGCCGGCACAGCCAGCACCACACGCCACTTCCTGAAGGACACGGACCTGAGCCCCGCCGAGCAGGCCGAGGTCCTGGACCTGGCCGTCCGCATGAAGGCAGCGCCGTACAGCGTGCAGCCCTTTGCCGGGGAGGGCAATGGCCGCAAGACGGTGGCCGTCATCTTCGACAAGACCTCCACCCGTACGCGGGTTTCCTTTGCCACGGGCATCGCGGACATGGGCGGCAACGCGCTGATCATCAACCCGGGCGAGGCGCAGATCGGCCACAAGGAATCTGTCGAGGACACCGCCAAGGTCCTGGAGCGTATGGTCTCCACCATTGTGTGGCGCACCGGCGCGCACTCGGGCCTGGTGGCCATGGCGGCGAACTCCAAGGTGCCCGTTATCAACGCCTTGTGCGATGACTACCACCCGTGCCAGCTCCTGGCGGACCTGCTCGCCGTCAAGGAACACAAGGGCGAGCTCAAAGGCCTCACCATGAGCTACCTGGGCGACGCCGCCAACAACATGGCCAACTCCTACCTGCTGGCTGGCGTCACCGCCGGGATGCACGTCCGCATCGCCGGGCCCGAAGGCTACCTCCCGGCAGCGGAGATCGTTGCCGCGGCCGAGGAGCGCGCCGCCCAGACCGGCGGTTCCGTGCTGGTCACCACCGACGCCGCCGTTGCCCTCAAGGGCGCCGACGTTGTGGCCACGGACACCTGGGTCTCCATGGGCCAGGAAGCCGAAAAGGAGGCCCGGCTGCAGCTGTTCCGGGAGTACTCCGTCGATGAGGCGGCCATGGCACACGCGGCGGAGGACGCCGTCGTGCTTCACTGCCTCCCCGCCTACCGCGGCTACGAGATTTCGGCGGGCGTCATCGACGGCCCGCAGTCGATCGTCTGGGACGAAGCGGAGAACCGGCTGCACGCGCAGAAGGCACTGATGGCCTGGCTGATGCACCGCTCCGGACTCGCCGTCGTCGAAGGACTGGCCCCGGTGGACGGGTTGGCACCCCAGGAGGTCGGCAACTAGTGTCCGTCCCGCCGGCAGCGCCGGGCTCCAGCCCGGCCACCAAAACAGCCCGCCAGGCGCGCATCACCGCGATCCTGACGGGTGAATCGGTGCGCTCCCAGGCGGAGCTGGCCGCTTTGCTGGCGGACGACGGCGTCCAGGTCACCCAGGCCACGCTGTCCCGGGACCTCGTGGAACTCGGCGCCGTCCGGGTCCGCGGCAAGGAAGGCGTGCTGGTTTACGCCGTCCCCGGCGAGGGCGGTGAACGTGCGGCCAAGAGCGGGGTCAGCCAGGAGATCCTGGATGCCCGGCTTGCCCGGCTATGCAGTGAACTCCTGGTCACGGCGGAAGCCTCGGCCAACATCGCGGTGCTCCGGACCCCGCCCGGTGCGGCCAACTTCCTGGCCCTGGCCATCGACCACTCTGTGATGCCCTCCGTCCTGGGGACCATTGCCGGTGACGACACCGTGCTGCTGGTTTCGCGGGATCCGCAGGGCGGGCAGGACCTCGCGGTCCGGTTCCTGCAGCTCGCCGAGGAAGCCGGCGGCGGCCAGTAGGCCCACACCGCCCGAACACCCTCCCGGTGTGACAGGCTTTCCCCAGAACGTTTTTCCCCGAAGAATTTCCCCGATCAACATCTACAACCCCAATTAGGAGCATTTTCGTGACTGAGCGCATTGTTCTGGCCTACTCCGGTGGCCTCGATACTTCCGTAGCCATCGGCTGGATCGGTGAAGCCACCGGTGCCGAGGTCATCGCCGTGGCCGTCGACGTCGGACAGGGCGGCGAGTCGCTGGAGACCATCCGCCAGCGCGCACTCGGCTGCGGCGCCGTCGAAGCCTACGTGGCCGACGCGTCCGACGAGTTCGCCAACGAATACTGCATGCCCACGCTGAAGGCCAACGCCCTCTACCAGGGCCACTACCCGCTGGTTTCGGCCATCTCCCGGCCGGTCATCGTCAAGCACCTGGTCAAGGCCGCCCGTGAATTCGGCGCCACCACCGTGGCCCACGGCTGCACCGGCAAGGGCAACGACCAGGTCCGCTTCGAGGTGGGCATCCAGACCCTCGGCCCGGACCTGAAGTGCATCGCACCGGTCCGCGACCTCGCCCTCACCCGCGACAAGGCCATCGCCTTCGCCGAGGAAAAGGGACTGCCGATCGAGACCACCAAGAAGAACCCGTACTCGATCGACCAGAACGTCTGGGGACGCGCCGTCGAAACCGGTTACCTCGAGGACATCTGGAACGCGCCCACCAAGGACATCTACGACTACACCGCGACGCCGGAGTTCCCGCCGGCCCCGGATGAGGTCACCATTTCCTTCGAAGCCGGCGTGCCGGTAGCGATCGACGGCGTCCGGGTCACCCCGCTGCAGGCCATCAAGGAACTGAACCGCCGTGCCGGCGCGCAGGGTGTGGGCCGGATCGACGTCGTCGAGGACCGCCTCGTGGGCATCAAGTCCCGCGAAATCTACGAAGCCCCCGGTGCCATGGCGCTGATCACCGCGCACAAGCACCTTGAGGACATCACCGTCGAGCGCGAGCAGGCCCGCTTCAAGGCCACTGTTGGCCAGCGCTGGGCCGAACTGGTCTACGACGGCCAGTGGTTCTCACCGCTCAAGCGCTCCCTGGACGCGTTCATCGAAGACACCCAGAAGTACGTCACCGGTGACATCCGCATGGTGCTGCACGGTGGACAGGCGATCGTCAACGGCCGCCGCTCCGAGACCTCGCTCTACGACTTCGACCTCGCCACCTACGACACCGGCGACACGTTCGACCAGTCCATGGCGCGCGGCTTCATCGAACTGTGGGGCATGTCCGCCAAGGTTGCCTCAGGCCGCGATATCCGCGTCGCAGGAAAGTAAACCGTTGGCTGAGCAGACTCCGGTTTCGACAGGCTCAACCACCGGCTCGACGAACACCGGCGCACTGTGGGGCGGCCGGTTCGCCGGCGGCCCCGCGGATGCCCTCGCAGCCCTGAGCAAGTCCACGCACTTTGACTGGCGGCTGGCCCGCTACGACATCGCCGGCTCCAAAGCGCACGCCCGCGTGCTGCACAAGGCCGGGCTGCTGGACGACGCCGAGCTCGACGGCATGCTGGACGCCCTGGGCCGGCTGGATGACGATGTCGCCTCAGGCGCGTACTTGCCGGCGGAATCCGATGAGGACGTGCACGGGTCACTGGAACGCGGCCTGATCGAGCGCGCCGGCACCCAGCTGGGCGGCAAGCTCCGCGCCGGCCGGTCCCGCAACGACCAGGTGGCCACGCTGGGCCGCATGTTCCTGCGTGACCACGCCCGGATCATCGCGCGCGGCGTGCTGGCAACCATCGAGGCGCTGGTGGGGCAGGCCAAGGCCCACCACGGTGTGGCCATGCCCGGCCGCACGCACCTGCAGCATGCCCAGCCCATCCTGCTCAGCCACCACCTGCTGGCCCATGCCTGGGCGCTGCTGCGCGATGTGCAGCGGCTCCAGGACTGGGACAAGCGCGCGGGGGTTTCGCCTTACGGCTCCGGTGCCCTCGCCGGCTCCTCGCTGGGACTGGACCCGGAAGCAGTGGCGGCGGACCTCGGCTTCTTCTCCGCGACCCATAACTCGATCGACGGCACCGCCTCCCGCGACGTCTTCGCCGAGTTCGCCTGGATCACGGCCATGATCGGGGTGGACCTGTCCCGCGTTTCGGAGGAAGTCATTCTCTGGGCCACCAAGGAGTTCTCCTTTGTGACCCTGCACGATTCCTACTCCACCGGCTCCTCGATCATGCCGCAGAAGAAGAACCCCGACGTCGCCGAGCTGGCCCGCGGCAAGGCAGGGCGCCTGATCGGCAACCTGACCGGGCTGCTGGCCACGCTCAAGGGCCTGCCGCTCGCGTACAACCGCGACCTGCAGGAGGACAAGGAACCGGTCTTCGACGCCGCCGACACCCTGGAGCTGCTGCTTCCGGCTGTCTCCGGCATGATCGCGACGCTGAAGTTCAACACGGAACGGATGGAGTCGCTGGCACCGCAGGGCTTCGCGCTGGCCACGGACATTGCCGAGTGGCTGGTCCGCCAGGGCGTTCCGTTCCGCGAGGCGCACGAGCTCTCCGGAGCAGCGGTCAAGCAGGCCGAAAGCCGCGACGTGGAGCTGTGGGACCTGACGGATGAGGAATACGCCGCCATCTCGGAGCACCTGACACCGGAGGTCCGCACGGTCCTGTCCACCGAAGGGTCGCTCAACAGCCGCAACTCACAGGGCGGCACCGCACCCGCCGCCGTCGAACGCCAGCTGCTCGCGCTGGAAGGCGAGCTCGCCGGCGTGCGGGACTACGCAGCCTAACGCCCAAACGCTCTCTCAGTTGATGCAGCATTTTGGCCACCGCTCTCTCACTTTCCTCAAGAAAGTGAGAGAGCGTTGCCGGTATTCATGCATTATCTGAGAGAGCGTCCTGCGTTAAGAGTCGTTAACTCTGTCGGCTACCATGGCGCTATGACTGGGATCACTACTTCAGAACTACTGGCCGAACTGCATAAGGCCGCCGACGCCGTGGCCTCGACCGCCGCGAAATTCACGGATGAGGATGTCAAGGCACCGTCGGGACTGCCCGGCTGGACCCGCGGGCACGTCCTGGCGCATCTCGCCGGTATCTCCAACGCCATGGCGCGGCAGCTGGAATTTGCCGCCCGCGGCGCCACTGTTGAGCTGTACGACGGAGGGCAGGACGGACGCACGAAGGCCATCGAGATGGCCGCCGGCCACAATGCGGATGTGCACCGGGCTGACCTGCAGGCCGGCCTGGACCGGGCACTGACGGCTTTTGATTCGCTGGAAGGAGACGCCGACTGGCAGGCCTCCATTGCCTACCGTGGAGGTGTGGTCTTCGACGGCGGCCTCGCGCTGTGGCGTGAACTGGTGATCCACACAGCGGACCTGAACGCGGGCCTCGGGCCAGAGACGTGGAGCCGGAAGTTCTGCGAGCACCTCTTCGACTTCCTGGCGGCACGTATCCCGCCGGGGGAAAAACTCGTGCTGCAGCCACTCGGGCTCCCGCCCGTGACCCTTGGACTCGGCCGTTCCACCGTTATCAGCGGGATGATCACTGACATTGCCGCCTGGCTGGCCGGCCGTGAACCATCGCTCGGCAGCCTGCGGGCAACAGCCGCCGCGGACGGCGTGGACCTCCCGGAACTGCTGCCCTGGCCAGCCGGGACGCCGGCTGCCGGAGCCACGCCATCCGGGACACCCGCAGCGCGGTAGCCCTATCCGGCTTCGCGGGCCAGCACGCTTTCCGTTGCCTCGCGGGCCAGCAAGCTCTCCTTGATGGCCAGGCCCCAGCGGAATCCGCCCAGGGAACCATCGGTGCGGATGACGCGGTGGCACGGCACAAACAAGGCAGCCGCGTTGAACGCACACGCGCTGGCCGCGGCCCGGACCGCCTTCGGATTTCCGGAAAGCCCGGCATACTCGGTGTACGTCACCGGTGACCCGGGACGAACGGTCCTCAGCACATCCCAGGCGTGCGACCGGAACGGCCCAGACTTCTGGCGCACGGGGACGGTCATGGCAGGCGCGGGATCGCCGGCATAGAAGGCCTCCACGGCCCGGGAGATGCTGCCCAGGTCCGTGACCGCTTCGACGTCGCCCGGCCGCAGCTCGGGGTGGATCTGGCCGGTCAGCTCACCCGGCTCGGCGGTCCAGCCCGAGGCGAGGACCACGCCGTCCTGGGCAAGGATGGTGAACGGTCCGTCCGGGGTGGACATCACTAACAGCTGGGCTTTCATAGCATCGCTTTCTCTGGAACGGCCTGTATAGGTTTGGAGGATTTGGACTCCGCGGCGGCGCGCCACAGGTGCATGGTGGCGTAGGACCGCCACGGGCTGACCTCGCGGAAATCGGGGCTTGGCATCACGCCAGGCGCCTCAACGCCGCCGCCGTCTTGGTTCGTGCGGGCCGGGGCGAGCGCCCGGATGCCGTTTCGCACCGCGGCGTCGTTGGCCAGAAACACGTCGGGCGCGCCGAGGACACGCATTGCCACGTAGCCCACGGTCCACCGGCCTACCCCGGGAAGGGCAAGAAGCTTGGCGCCGAGCCCGGGCAGATCGTCTCCGTAGCCAAAATCCAGTTGGCCTCCAGCCAGGGCCGACGCGGCGGAACGGATGGCGTCAATCCGGCGTTGCGGACCGCGCAGCAGCGAGTAGCCGGCCTCGGCGATTTCGGCCGCGGTGGGAAACAGCCGGTCAAGGCCCTCGCCGGGGACCGCGCTGGGACTGCCGGCAGCGGCCAGCTGCGTCAGTGCGGTCCGGGCCGCAGCCACGGTGATTTGCTGCCCGATCATCGCCCGGATGAGCAGCTCCTGCGGATCCAACGCGCCGGGCATCCTGATGCCCGGCGCACTGGCAACCGAGGCGGCCAGGCGGGGCTCCTGGGACAGGGCACTGTCGATGGCTACCGGATCGGCGTCGAGGTCGAAGAGCCGGCGTACCCTGCTCAGCAGTGCGGGCAGGTCCCGGAGGTCCACCGCGCCGATGGTGAGGGTCAGCGGCCGTCCGGGAGCGCCGTCGTCGTAAGTCACGCTGAAGCGGGCATCGCCATGCGGAAGCTGCAAAGTACGGGCGTACGACGTCGGCGTCCCCGCCTCGATCCCGGGGATCGCCCTGACGGCGAGGAAGGAAAAGATGCCGGGATCGAACGGTTCGCGGTACGGCAGGCTCAACGTCAGCGACGTCGCGGCGGCAGGGGAGCGGTGGTGCCTGGCGGTCGCGCGCAGGGCAGTGGGCGTCATGGCGAACACCTCAACCATGGTGTCGTTGAACTGGCGGACGCTGCTGAAGCCGGACGCGAAGGCGATGTCCGCCAGCTTCATCGCTGTGGACACCAACAGCGTGCGGGCGGTCTGGGCGCGGCTGGCCCGGGCCAGGGAGAGCGGGCCGGCGCCGAGTTCGTGGCTGAGGATCCGGTTGAGCTGGCGGGAGGAGTATCCCAGCCGGGCGGCGAGGCCCTCCACCCCGTCCCGGTTGATCACGCCGTCGTTGATCAGGCGCATCGCGCGGCCCGCAAGGTCCTGCCGGATGTTCCACGCAGGCGTGCCTGGCACTGCTTCGGGGAGGCAGCGCTTGCACGCCCGGTAGCCGGCGTCGTGCGCTGCGGCAGAGGTTTCGTAGAAGGTGACGTTCACGGCTTTCGGGGTCCTGGCGGGGCAGGACGGGCGGCAGTAGATGCCGGTGGTCCGGACAGCAGTGTAGAACTGCCCGTCGAACCGGGTGTCCCGCGCGTCAATCGCGCGGTAGCGCTGCCAGAAGTCCATGCCCTCCATCCTGCCAGCCAGCGACCGCGACTGCTAGCGGAAATCGGACACGGCCGTGGCGTTCGATAGAGTCGGACCATGACCGCCAGCCTGAGTCCCACCAGCCCGGATCAGCTCCGCGAACTGCTGTCCGGCGACGCCCGGAGGGTCGCTCCGCGGCTGCTGGGATCCGTACTGACCCACCACAGCCACGAGGGAACCGTGGCTGTGCGGATCACCGAGGTGGAGGCGTACTTGGGTCCCGGCGACTCGTCGCATCCGGATCCCGGCTCCCACACTTTCCGTGGCCCCACGGCCCGCAACGCGCCCATGTTCGGCCCGGCCGGCCACCTCTACGTCTACTTCACGTATGGCATGCACTACTGCGCCAACATCGTCTGCGGCCCGGCAGGCACCGCATCTGCCGTCCTGCTGCGGGCGGGCGAGGTGGTGGAGGGGCAGCACCTCGCGCTGGTGCGGCGTCCGACGTCGAAATCGGCCCTCGACCTGGCGAGCGGCCCCGCCCGGCTGGCCACCACGCTGGCCCTGACGACCGCCGACAGCGGCCGGGATGCGCTGGCTGACCCCTTCGAGCTGCGGCTGCCTTCGGTACCCGCTCCCGTGTTCAGTTCCGGGCCGAGGGTGGGCGTCTCCGGCGACGGCGGCTCCGCGACGTATCCCTGGCGCTTCTGGCTGCCAGGGGATCCCACCGTGTCCCGCTACAAGGCGGCGAAGGTGCGCCGGGCATAATCCGTCCCGCCGGGGTGGTCTCCCGCCAGGGCGAACGGCGCCAACCGGTGCTGGAGGCGCTGCTGCACCACAGGCCATTCCTGCCCCAGGACCGAGTACACTGCCGAATCCGCACGTGTGCCGTCAGGCGCCAGGCGGTGGCTGCGCAGCACGCCCTCGAACGTTGCCCCCAGCCGTTCGATGGCTGCGGCGCTGCGCACATTACGTGCGTCGCAGCGAAACGCAACGCGCTGAACGTGAAGGCCTTCGAACGCAAAGGCGAGCAGGGCGTGCTTGCTGGCGGGATTTACGTGCGTGCCCCAGAACTGCCGTCCAAAGAAGGTGCCGCCAACCTCCACGCGCTGCTGGGCGGCCTCGAACGCATTCAGCGCGGTTGTGCCCAGGAGGGCTCCGGTCCGCTGGTCCGTCACGGCGAAGGCCAGGCTGGCCGGGTCCTCAATCCTGGCCGAAAACAGCCCTGAAAGCTCGTGCGCCGTGGCCGGCAGGGGCGCGGCCATTCCTGCCCACATCGTGGCGTCCACGAAGTCAAACAGCCCTTCGGCATGGTGCGGTGCCAACGGAAGGAGGGAAAGCCCGTATCCGGTCAGGACGTTCTCGTGGTGCATTGCAGTATTTAATCACCCACGGGGCGGAACGGCTACGGAAGTGTGCGGCCTGAAAGTGAACATTGGGTGACTTCCGGGGCAGGGGACCGGCGGGCGCGTTAACCGAAATGGTTGTAGAATGGACGGTCTGTCTTTTGCGATAGGGGAACGTTTAAATGCTCGACGCCGATTTGGCCCACGAACGGAACTATGTTGCCGGCCTGTACGCGCGGCTGGAAGAGCTCCGCGCGGAAAAGCGCCAGCAGTTGGCACAGGTCCGCCGGGCCGGTGCCGTGGGTACCATGCAGAATGTCTCCGAACGCGACGCCTTCGCCGCGCTCTACGAGGACCGCCTCGCCCAGCTCGACGCCGTCGATGACCGTCTGGTCTTCGGCCGCCTCGACCTGGATTCCGGTGAGGCCCAGTACATTGGGCGCATCGGCCTGACCACCGATGACCTCCAGCGGCTCATGGTGGACTGGCGCGCGCCCGAAGCCGGCCACTTCTACCAGGCAACGGCGTTTGACCGGCAGGGCGTCCGCCGCCGGCGGCACCTGATTCTGCAGGGCCGGGAAGTCAAGGCCATCGAGGACGACGTCCTTGATGCGGACATGCTCGCGGACGACGCCTCGCTGCAGGGCGAAGGAGCATTGCTGGCGGCTCTGGATTCCAAGCGCACGGGCCGGATGTCCGACATCGTCGGCACCATCCAGTCCGAGCAGGACCGCATCATCCGGTCCTCCATTTCCGGTGCCCTCGTGGTGCAGGGTGGTCCGGGTACCGGTAAGACTGCTGTGGCACTGCACCGGGCCGCGTACCTGCTTTACACGCACCGGGAGCGGCTGAAGACTGCCGGCGTGCTGCTGGTGGGCCCGTCGTCGTCCTTTATGAAGTACATCGAACGTGTTCTTCCCTCGCTCGGTGAGACCGGCGTGGTGATGGCCAGCGTGGGTCGCCTGATGCCCGGGATCAAAGCGGTTGCCGAACCTGAGGCAGAGGTCGCGGCCATCAAGGGGCGGCTGGACATGGTGAAGGTTGTGGCCAATGCGGTCGCGAACCGGCAGCGGATCCCCGCCGAGGACCGTGTCCTGGACGTCGACGGCCGCAAGCTGGTGCTGACGCGGCGGCAGGTAAGCCGGGCGCGCGAACGTGCCCGGTCCACCGGCAAGCCGCACAACGAGGCGCGCCTGGCGTTTATCAAAATTCTGCTCCGCGAACTGACCGAGCAGATGACCGATCTCGTGGAGGCCGGGAGCATCGGCAACAATGCCGACCGCTCGTATCTGGCAGAAGACGTCCGCACGGCCCGCGACGTCCGGATCGTCCTGAACCTGTGCTGGATGCCGATGACTCCGGAGAAGCTGATCAACGAGCTTCTGAGCAAGCCCGCAGTCCTGGCGGCCTGCACACCGAACCTGTCCCTTAGGGAGCGGTCGCTGCTGCTGCGCCCCGCCGATGCGCCCTGGACCGAGGCTGACGTCCCGCTGCTGGATGAGGCCGCGGAGCTCCTTGGTGAAATGGACCCGGCGGCGGGACGTGGCCTTGCACAGCAGGAGCACGACCGCGCCCGGGACCTTGCCAACGCCAAGCAGACACTGGTGAACATGGGGGACATGGGTGTCGATGTCCTCATCTCCGCCGAGGAACTCGCCGATCAGAACCAGGAGCGCGAAAACCGCCTGACGGCCGCCGAGCGCGCCACCAGCGACCGCACGTGGGCGTTCGGCCACATCGTGGTGGATGAGGCGCAGGAGCTTTCGCCCATGCAATGGCGCCTGCTGGTCCGCCGTTGCCCGCTGAAATCCTTCACCATCGTGGGCGACATCGCGCAGACCAGTTCAGTCGCCGGCGCCAACTCCTGGCAGGGGGCCCTGGCGCCCATGTTCGGTGACCGCTGGCAGCTGGAGGAGCTGACAGTCAATTACCGGACGCCCTCCCAGATCGCCGAGGCCGCCGCCCGCATGGCCAACGCGGCCGGACTGGTGGTTTCAGCGCCGAAGGCCGTCCGCGAGGGACGGTGGGCCCCCGTCATCGACAAGGTTGACCGCGGACAGGTGGTGAACCGTTTGGTGGAGGTGCTCCCCGAGGAACTGGCAGCGCTCGACGGCGGCCTCCTCGCCGTGATTGCCGACGGCGACCTTCTGCCGGCTGCTACGTCAGCCCTTCGTGCCGTGTACGGCCGACGCATCGGCAACGGCGCGGGCAGCTACGAACAGGACATCGTGGTCATCAGCCCGCGCGAGGCCAAGGGCCTGGAGTTCGACGGCGTTGTGGTGCTTGAGCCGTCCGTCATGCTCAACCGCGAGCATGGCCGGGTGGGCGATCTGTACGTCGCCATGACCCGGCCCACCCAGCGGCTCCGGCTGATCGCCGCGGAAGGTATTCCGGCAGGCATCGAAGGCTGAACCGGTCCGCTTTGCCCCTTGACGCCCGGCGCCGTCCATTTCGGCGCCGGGCGTCGCCGATCCTGCTAACTTAGAAGTCGTGTCAGAACTCAACGATCTCGAATCCCAGCAGAACGACCCCACCTTCGCCAATATCTGGCAGGAGCTGAAGTGGCGCGGCCTGGTCCACGTCTCCACCGATGAAGAGGAACTGGAAAAGCTCCTCGCCGGTGATCCGATCACCTATTACTGCGGATTCGACCCCACTGCGCCGAGCCTGCACCTGGGCAACCTGGTTCAACTCCTCGTGATGCGCCGGCTGCAGCTCGCCGGGCACAAGCCCCTGGGACTGGTGGGCGGATCCACAGGACTGATCGGCGATCCGCGGCCCACCGCAGAACGCACACTGAACACCAAGGACACCGTTAACGAATGGGTGGGCTACCTGCAGGCCCAGGTCCGCCGCTTCCTCAGCTTCGATGGCCCCAGCGCCGCCCGCATGGTCAACAACCTCGACTGGACCGCACCGTTGAGCGCCATTGACTTCCTGCGCGAGATCGGAAAGCACTACAGGGTCGGCACCATGCTTCGCAAGGATGCTGTTGCGTCCCGCCTCAGTTCGGACGAGGGCATCAGCTACACGGAATTCAGCTACCAGATCCTGCAGGGCATGGACTACCTCCAGCTGTTCCGTGACTACGGCTGCATGCTGCAGACCGGCGGTTCGGACCAGTGGGGCAACCTCACCAGCGGCACTGAACTCATCCGCAAGGTTGAGGGCAAGAGTGTGCACGCCCTGGGTACGCCGCTCATCACCAACTCGGACGGCACGAAGTTCGGCAAGAGCGAAGGCAACGCCATCTGGCTCGACGCCGGCATGTGCAGCCCGTACGCCTTCTACCAGTTCTGGCTGAACACCGCCGACTCTGACGTGGTGGACCGGCTGAAGGTCTTCACTTTCCTGAGCCGCGCGGAAATCGAAACCCTGGCAGCTGCCGTGGCCGAGCGTCCGTTTGCACGGGAAGGCCAGCGGAAGCTGGCGTTCGAAGTGACTTCCCTGGTCCACGGTGTGGAGGCAACGGAGAAAGTCATCGCGGCGTCCGCTGCACTTTTTGGCAACGGTGACCTGTCCGCCCTGGACCGGCCCACGCTTGAAGCGGCCACATCGGAGCTTCCGTCCGCCCGCATCCAGGTGGATGGCCTCGGGATCATTGACCTGCTGGTGGCATCCGGCCTGTCGGAGAGCAAGTCCGCGGCACGGCGAACTGTCGGCGAAGGCGGCGCCTATGTAAACAACGAGAAGGTGTCCGACCCGGAAGCTGTCATCTCCGAGTCGGAGCTGCTGCATGGTCAGTACCTGCTCCTGCGCCGCGGCAAGAAGAACCTGGCGACTGTCGAAGTGCTGGTTCCTTAGCCTTCCCAAACCCCCATTCACGCTCCTCCGCAGCCGATTTGCACGGCCGCGGGGGAGCGTGTATTGTCTTCTGAGTCGCCACCGTTGAGTGGTGACAAACCCCTTCACAAGAGAAGCAATTCATCGTGTGCAAAGCACGAAAATGATGAAAAGCTTCAATTTCTGATGGGCGGATTCGTTCCACAGAGTGAATATCTGGAAAATAACCGGGATTTGCAAAGTGAATAAGAATGAAATAAGCTATAAACATCGCAGCGAAGAAAAGCGAAACAAAAGAATTCATTGAATATGAATTGTTTCGGGAATTATTCGAATGTGTCTGTTGTTTGAGAACTCAATAGTGTGCCAAGTTTGTTGATACCAATTTATTGTATTGAATTGGTTGAATTGACTGGATTATGCCACCCCGTGGTGTGGTCTGGTTTTTACAGCTGGTT
>NZ_JAKFFD010000155.1:0-4624 GCF_036675385.1 Pseudarthrobacter sp.
ACCTGGTCCTGTTCGTCTACGGACTGGTGGTCCCCCAGGATTCAGCCGGCAACTTCGTGCCGCTGAACGGCTTCGACAACGTCCTGCACCTGCTGCTCGGCGTCGGCATGGTTGCCCTGGCAAAGATCCTCACCAAGGGCCAGGCCAAGGCACGCGCCTAGCAACTCCCCCGGCGGAAACCCGCCGCATGGGCGGTCATGGCCCCCGCTGCAGCTCCCCGCTGCTGCCGGGGCCATTGCCGTTCCCGATCGGGCCGGCCGGGCGTAGCATCCGGCCATAGAACCAGTTCGGGCCATCCTTCTTTCCGGAGCGTGCTCCCCGCCCGGCCTGCCTGCGGAAGTCCGACTCCTGCACTCGTCAGGTCATGGCCCGGCGACGAGAATGTCCTCAATGGCTTCCTCGCAGCCAGGTACGTGCGTGCCGGCATGGACCTTCGAGAACTTGCTCACAACCTGGCCCATGTTGTCGAAACCGAAGACAGTAGCGGCACCCTTGATCTCGGTGATGATGCCCGCAACGGCGCCCGGGCCGTCGGCGACTGCATGGTCCGAGATGCCGAGTCCGGTGCAGGCAGCATGTTCGTTGGCAATCTCGGCTGAAGCCGGGGCAGCGCCGGCAAAAAGCACCGCCAGTACGGCGGCGGCGACGGCAGCGGAGGAACGTTTAGTGTTCATGGATATCTCCTGAAAATAGAGCTTCAGCGAAGCCCCGATATCCACGGCGGAGAGGATTCAGAACCCCGCCAGTGACGTTATTCTCCGCTTACGGGATGGGCGCCGCAATAGGTTTTTGGGGCTGCAAGAGCCGGCGGACCCACGGCGGCTGATGTGCACGCACGCTATCGCAGTACTCGACACTCTTTCCGGGGCGCAAGGTTCCCGAGACGCTGTAGGCCTGCGGCACCGTCTGGTTGCTGTCAGGCGCGCCGGTCTAGCCCTGGACTCACACCGGCACAACGGCTAGAAGCAGGCGGGCTGGTAGGCAGGGTCCGCGGGGCCGGAAACCTTGCCGAGGGCGTGGCCCACGATCTGGTGCACCACGGGGTCATTCGGCGTCTGGTCGTGTTCGAAGACATCTGCCGGGCACTTGTCCTGGATGGTGATGTTGGTGACCTGCCGGGCCGGACCGTTCAGGAACTGGCTGTTGTAGGGAATAACCACTTCGTCGTAAACCGTGGAGATGACGGTGTAGGAGGGTCCCGCTACGGTGTCGCCGATGGAGTTGAGCTCCTGCATGAACGCCGAGCCTGCCTGCTGATCGGCGCAGGCGGCACAGCCCAAGCCGGTGAAGTCAGGGTCCTGGACGAAGCCCGGCGGCGGGACAATCACACCTTCGGTCCCGTGGCTGGAGGGTGCGATGCCGATGAGCTGACGGACGTACTTGGCCCCGCCGAGGAAGCCCATGTAGTAGCGGGGCATCATGCCGCCCTGGCTGTGGCCCACCAGGTCCACTTTCTTCGCTCCGGTGGCAGCACGTACCGCGTCCACAAACGGGGCGAGTTCCTGCGCTGACTCGGCCACCGGTGCGGTGGCATACACGCCATTCGTCTCGCCGTAGTTGAGGGCGAAAACGCAGTACCCGGCGCTCTTGAGGTACGGCGAGAGGGTGGACCAGTTCTTCTCCATGCTCTCGAACGTTCCCGGTACCAGGATGACCGGATGGGGATGCTCGGCGGTTGGCTTGCAGGACCAGTCGTTGGCCCCCGGCGGGGAAATCTCGATCGCCTGGGCGGGAGCCGCAACCAAGGAAGTGACGAGGACGGCGGCAGCCGCAACGGACAGGGCCCGGGTAACGAATGACATGGAAACCTCTTTGTTCATGTGCCAACAGGGGCGGCCGGTAGTGATGGTTCTGGGCGTTGATCAGGCACCGGCCGGGTTTCCCATGCTACGCAGCACACCCGTCCTTGCGGAGCCGGGTTGCACAGACGTGCGCCAAAAAAGCCCTATAAAGCGGTGCGCTCTCCCCCGAGGCCAAAACCCTCAAACCCAGCGTTGTTACTGGTGGGTAGCGTATGCGTCCGTGAAGGCCCTGAGAAAACCCCTCAAGGTCGCTGCACAAATGTGCACCATGTGCGGAACATAGCGCCGCAGCGCCAAGGCAGGTTCTCAGGCTATGACCGGTGAACCCATCAGGCCTATGAATGTGATCCTCAGGAACTTTAGCGCTGGGACATCCTGAGCAAGCAGGTGCAAAGCCACCCGCGCCTTGTCCAACAAACGCGTCACACCGGTAGGCTGGGAATCCCCAGACCACGAAGCGAGGCATAACGTGCACGAGGACGCCGTCCGGTTCCTGTCCCAGCCGGTGCAGGCCCAGCCCGGCTCACCCCTCCGCGTGGCGGTGTACTCCCGGATCGCCGAAGCCATCCGCAACGACCTCCTCAAGCCCGGCTCCATGATCCCCACGGAAACCGAGCTCGGCGCCGATATGAAAGTCAGCCGCACCGTGGTCCGCGAAGCCCTCATGCTGCTCGAGGAAGACGGGCTCATCCGGGCGAGGCGCGGCGTCGGACGCTTCGTCTCGGACACCCTCCCCCGCATCGGCATCGAACGGATCCGCCCGTTCGAGGAAGTCCTCGGCGGCCCCGGCCAGCACCTGGAAATCAAACGCGTCCTCCGGGAGCGGCAGCCCGCCTCCGAGTTCGTCGCCCCCGGCGTCGGCGTGGAGCCCGGCAGCGACTGCTGGCTGTGGGAATCCGTCCTGATCCGCGACGGCGAGGCCATCGCCCACCTGCAGGAAAACGTCTCCGCCCAGCCCGTCAGCCTCGGCAGCCGCCCCGCCGCACTTTTGGACATCGAGGACGACGCCGGCGCCACCCTGCTTGCCACGCTCACCAAACAGCTCGGCCGGCAGCCCGGTCCGGGCGAGTGCCAGATCAGCCTGAGCCAGGTGGGGCCCAGCCGAGCGAAGCTGCTGGACCTCCGGCCGTCGGACCCTGTGCTGGTCCTCACCCAGTACGTCAGGCACGCGAACCGGCCCTTTTACCTGGCCAAGTGCCTCATCGCGGCCCGCGCCGGCCACCTGTCAGTAATGCAGTCCCTGCAGTCCTGACGGCAACCGCGGTCTGACTAGGGCCGTACGCAACCGACCGCATCGCAGGCGTTCACGAGGCCATTGGCCCAGTACATGCCGGTGCCGTAAATATTCTCGTCGGCGGATGATTCGACCTTGTCGCGGACTGATGCGTTTCCGGTCCCGGCAGAAGTGCTCCAGACAAGCGCAGCAACGCCGGCGACGATGGGTGAAGCCATCGAGGTGCCACTGGCGATGTCGTAACCATGGGAGCGGTTGTTTTGCGTCCCCAGGACAAAGGATCCGTTCGGGAAGGTCGAGTACACGCTGACACCGGGCGCTGCGACGTCCACCCACTTGCCATAGGTCGAGAAGGAGGCTTTCACGTTCTTGTTGTCGGTTGCTGCAACGGCAATAACATTTGCGTAGGCGCCCGGGTAGATCTTGGCCTGGGTACCGGCGTTGCCGGCCGCGGCGACGATCACCGCCCCTGCCTTCCAGGCGTTATTAACCGCGATCTCCAGGGTCCGTGAGGAAACACGCTGCCCCAGGCTCATATTGATGACCTTGGCCTCATTATCCACGGCCCAGCCGATGCCTTTGGCGATGCTCGAGGTGGAGCCGGACCCCTGGTCGTTCAGGACTTTGCCGTCCAGGATGTCGCAGTCCGGGCACACACCGGAGACGCCAACCGTATCTTTGATGGCGGCAATGATGCCGGCGACGTGTGTGCCGTGGCCGTATTTGTCTTCACCAGTTGCCGCATCACTGTAGTTAACGCGTTCAACAACCTGTGATGAGATGTCGTCGTGGCTGCTCGTGACTCCTGTATCGAGCACAGCCACCCTGATGCCGGCACCAGTCGTTTTAACCCACGCTTCGACGGCGTCCACGTCGGCGTCTGGCGTACCCCCGGCCACTTTTACTCCCAACGTGCTGGTAAATTCCTGGCCAGTGTTGTGCAAAGCGTACTGGCGGGGGAAATAGTCGACGTTGGGCTGATCGGTAGCTACCGTCACCACATGGTCCGGCTCGGCGTATTCAACGTTTGGGTTCCGGCTGAGGGCGTCGATGAGCTGCAGTTCCTTGCCGGCCGGAACCTTGATGAGGCGGGCCCCCGTGCTGCCAATCCACGGGCCGTCGCTGAGGCCATGGCGGCGCAGTACCCCAACCGCCGCCGCATCAACGCGGAACTTGACCATAATCTGCCCCGCGATGTGCGACGGCTCGGGCGCTGCGTTGCCTGGGCCGGCGAAGGTGATGGCGCCGAGCCCCATCATGAGGGCCGCGAAACCGGCGATAACTGTTTTTTTCATGGGGTTATCTTGCGCTAACCCGGACCGGCTGGATAGTGGTTGCGGAAAAGTCTGCGGATATTTCAGGCGGCCGCCGCACCCGCGGCAAGTGCCGCCGTCGTACTTTCAGTAAAGGACAGCAGCGTCTCCACCAGGTGCGGCGCGAAGTCCCCTTCCAGCGAGAGGACCACCCGGCACCGCGCGCCGGGCTGCTCCGGGTAGCCCAAGTAGGAGCCGCGCATGTCGCAGACGGTCTGCCCGCGGCCCGGCCCGGCAGAGGTGTCGACGGCGGCATGCACCACCGGGGCCACCGT
>NZ_JAKFFD010000072.1:0-4566 GCF_036675385.1 Pseudarthrobacter sp.
GGTGAATTTTGGCCACCAGAAGTAGAAGCCTGCGAACATCGCGAACACCACAGTGCCGAACACCACGTAGTGGAAGTGCGCCACCACGAAGTAGGAATCAGACACGTGGAAGTCCAGCGGCGGAGAGGACAGGATGATCCCGGTCAGGCCGCCGAAAAGAAACGTGATCAGGAAGCCGAGGGCCCACAGCATCGGTGTCTCGAAGGTCAGGGACCCCCGCCACATGGTGCCGATCCAGTTGAAGAACTTCACGCCGGTTGGCACCGCGATCAGCATGGTCATAAAGGCGAAGAACGGCAGCAGCACCGAGCCGGTCACGTACATGTGGTGCGCCCACACGGTCATGGACAGGGCTGCGATGGAGATGGTGGCGTAGACCAGGCCCTTGTAGCCGAAGATCGGTTTGCGGCTGAAGACCGGGAAGATCTCCGAGACGATGCCGAAGAACGGCAGCGCGATGATGTAGACCTCGGGGTGGCCGAAGAACCAGAACAGGTGCTGCCACAGAATCGCGCCGCCGTTCTCCGGATCATAGATGTGGGCACCGAACTTCCGGTCGGCCCCCAGGGCAAACAGTGCCGCGGCGAGCGGCGGGAATGCCATGATCACCAGGATGGACGTCACCAGGGCGTTCCAGGTGAAGATGGGCATCCGCCACATGGTCAGGCCCGGGGCGCGCATGCAGATGATGGTGGTGATGAAGTTGACCGCACCCAGGATGGTGCCGAAGCCGGACAGCGCCAGGCCGAAGACCCACAGGTCACCGCCCACGCCGGGGGTGAACGTGGTGTTGTTCAGCGGCGCGTAGGCGAACCAGCCGAAGGCCGCTGCGCCCTGCGGGGTGATGAAGCCAGCGACGGCGATGGTGGATCCGAAGAGGAAGAACCAGAAGGCCAGGGCGTTCAGCCGCGGGAATGCGACGTCGGGGGCGCCGATCTGCAGCGGCATGATGAAGTTGGTGAAGCCGGCGAAAAGCGGCGTCGCGAACATCAGCAGCATCATGGTGCCGTGCATCGTGAACAGCTGGTTGTACTGCTCCTTGGTCTGCAGGACCTGCATGCCCGGTTCGAAGAGCTCGGCCCGGATCAGCAGGGCCATGACTCCGGCCATCAGGAAGAACACAAACGAGGCGATCAGGTACATGTACCCGATGACCTTGTGGTCGGTGGAGGTGAGCCAGCCGACCACCATGGAGCCTTTGCGCCGCGGCACTACAGGGGGAGCAGCGGTTGAGGCGGTCCCTATTCGTGAATGTCCGGTGATGGCCATTTTTCACCTCACAGATCTTCTGCACGGCAGCTATGGGCCCTTTGCATGAGCCCCTAATTGCAGGCTACTCAGGAAAATAGGGGGCGGGAAGGGTTTCTCCCCACCCGTTCCCTAACCTCGCAAGCTCGGCCAGGGAACCCTGCGGGTGTGGGCCCAGCTCAAGCACCGTTAGTGCAGGCCCATCGCGTTCCGGACCTCGTCCAGGATGTGATGGACGGCTGTTTCCGCGCCCACCGCGTCCCCGCGGGCCACTGCCGCCGCAACATCCTCGTGGGCCTGTAACGCTTCGGCCCGCGGTTTGAAGGGCATCAGGCCCTGTTGGGTCCGGCTGGTGAGCACCTCGGCCACCATGCCTTCGAGCGCCGTGAACATCTCATTGCCGCAGCTTTGGAGCAGCAGGCAGTGGAACTCGATGTCCACCGCCAGGAACGCCTCGAGTTCGCCGGCTTCGCCCAGCCGCCGCAACTCCGCGGCCAGGAAAACCAGCCTGGCCCGTTCCGCGGCGCTCGCCCGGCGGGCAGCACCTGCAGCCGCAATAGGCTCGACAGCGATGCGCAGCTCCGTCAGGCTGCTGTACTGGATATCGCGCCGGACAGAGCCCAGGCGCCAGCGCACCAGCTTGGGATCGAAGACATTCCACAGCCGGCGCTCCTGGACCACAATGCCCACCCGCCGGCGCGAATACACCAGGTTCATGGACTCCAGGACCTTCATGCTGTCCCGCGCAACGGTGCGGGAGATGCCGTACTCCTGCTGGAGGCCCTCAAGGGTCAGCCGGCTGCCCGGAGGAAGGCTTCCTGACGCGATGGCGGAGCCAACCGCCTCGAGAACGCGTTCATGCATGGCGGGGGAGGCCCCGCCGTCGTGCGCGTCATCCGCGTCCGGTGGTGTCGCCGTCGACATCTTTCCTGCTTTCGTCTGCGCCTGTGCGCACCCCAATCGTACGCACAAAGTTCCAAAGGTATGACTTGTGACACCAAAAGATAGTACCTATAGCAATAAATGGTGATACCTTATTTCCCGGCGCAGTTCCCTGTGAAATGCGCTCAAAGCTTTCTTCACTTAGCCAACGGCGTCTTCTTCGGAGGTACAACATGCAGTATCCAGCCACGCACCTGGTGGTGATGGGCGTTGCCGGTTCCGGCAAGTCCACCATTGCGGCAGCGCTTTCCCAGCAGCTTGGCTGGGCCTGCGCCGAAGCGGACGAGTTCCACCCCCAGTCCAACATCGACAAGATGACCCAGGGCATTCCCCTGCAGGACGAGGACCGCTGGCCCTGGCTGCGGGAAATCCAGGCCTGGATGACTGCACATGCCGCAGCCGGGACGAGCACCGTACTCACCTGCTCCGCACTCAAGCAGAGCTACCGTCAGCTGCTTGCCGACGCCCAGGGCCGGGTCCTGTTCATCCACCTCGACGGCGGCGCCGACCTGATCGGCCAGCGCATGCAGGGCCGCGAAGGCCACTTCATGCCGTCCACACTCCTGCCCAGCCAGCTCGCAACCCTGGAACCGCTGACCGGCGACGAACTCGCCGCCGGCAGCCTCCGCCTGGACATCTCAAACTCCCCGGAGGAGATCGTCGCCGCCGTGCTTGCTGGCCTCGCGCTTCCCGCGCGTTCGGCGACGAGCGCCCACCTGGAGCCCAGCGCCTGCTGAGCCGGGCCTCTGCCCCCAATTTCCCCAATACTTCATTAGTTCTGTTTCAAAGGAGAACCATGGTCATCGAAGGATGGACCCAGACGCTGGGCGCAGGCCCCCTGCTGCTCATCGCCGCGGCATCGATTGTTGTGCTGCTGTTCCTGATCATCAAGCTGCGGATGCACGCACTCGTCGCCCTGATCGTGATCAGCCTCGCCACCGCATTCGCCACCGGAATCCCCGCCAACCAGGTGGTTCCTGTGCTGATCAACGGGTTCGGCACCACCCTGGGCACCGTGGCGCTCCTCGTGGGACTGGGCGCCATGCTCGGCCGCATTGTTGAGACCAGCGGTGGCGCCAAGGTGCTGGCCGACTACCTGATCGGCGTGTTCGGCGAAAAGCGTGCACCGTTCGCGCTGGGCCTGGCCTCGCTGATCTTCGGCTTCCCCATCTTCTTCGACGCCGGCCTCGTAGTTATGCTGCCCGTGGTCTTCGCCGTGGCCCACCGCCTGGGCGGGGGAGTGCTGCGCTACGGACTGCCTGCCGCCGGCGCGTTCTCCGTGATGCACATCTTCCTGCCGCCGCACCCGGGTCCGGTCTCCGCCGCTGCCTTCTTTGATGCCAACATCGGGCTGGTCCTGATCGCCGGCCTCATCACTGCCATCCCCACCTGGTACGTCACCGCCTACCTCTTCGGACTGTGGACCGGCAACAAGCTGGTCCTCCCGGTGCCGGAAATCCTGGGCCACGCCAGCGCCGAAGCCGAATCCCACCCGCCGCGCTTCCGCACCATCATCGGCCTGCTGCTCCTGCCCTTGGTCCTGATCTTCATCAACACCGGCCTGAACACCCTTGCGTCCTCCGGCGTGCTGTCCGAAGAGGTCAAAAGCGAGCAGTGGTTCCAGGTCCTGCGGACCATCGGTGAAACCCCGGTGGCCCTGCTGATCGCCGTCCTGGTAGCCGTGTTTGTCCTGGGCGCCCGCCGAGGCAAGGACGCCGGCGCCATCGAGAAGCTGCTCGAATCCTCGCTGGGCCCGGTCTGCTCGGTCATCCTCATCACCGGTGCCGGCGGCATGTTCGGCGGCGTCCTCCGTGCCTCCGGCATCGGCGCGGCACTCGCCGACGTCCTGGGAAACCTGGGCATCCCGCTGATCCTGGCAGGCTTCCTGATCTCCGCCATCCTGCGCATCGCCCAGGGTTCCGCCACCGTGGCCCTGACCACCACCGCTGGCCTCATCGCCCCGGCCGTGGCCACCGCCGGCCTGACCGGCATGCAGGTTGCCGCCCTGGTTATCGCCGTGGCAGCAGGCTCCGTGGTGGTCTCCCACGTCAACGACTCCGGCTTCTGGCTGGTGGGCCGATTCTTCGGCATGGACGTCAAGACCACCCTGCGGACCTGGACCGTGATGGAAACCCTCATCGGTGTTATGGGCTTCGCCATCGCCGCGGTGCTCTTCCTGCTCGCCGGCGTGGCGGGCTAGCGATCTGACTCCAGCCACGGCTGACTGAAGTACGACGGCGGGGCGTCCGGAGAAATTGGCGGGTTCTAGCGGTCGTTGCAACACCCAGAATTTTTGGGAGTTGCAACGACCGTGTCGTCTTTAACGAAAGAAGCTGTCGGCCAGAGGAAGTACACGCCTGACCAGAAGAGTGAGTT
>NZ_JAKFFD010000207.1:0-20294 GCF_036675385.1 Pseudarthrobacter sp.
CGGACGTCGTAGACCATCCGGCCGCCGGTGTAGGCGATCAGGAGCGGCAGCAGGTAGGTGATCATGGGGCCAACCAGGCCCACGTTGGGCGTTCCGTCGGCGTTGGTGTCGAAGCCGCCGAGGGCCGGGACCGGGATCCAGCCCTTCTCAATAAAGAGGGCCGTGATGAGGCCCCACGCGATGAACGCGCCAATGTTGGGCATGATCATGCCGGACAGGAACGTCCCGAACTTCTGGACGTGAACCCGCAGGCTGGTGCGGGATTTCGCAACTGTCTCTGTTGCCATGTGCTTTCCTAACCGTCATTCCTGCTGCAGCGCAGGATGGGTCCGATATTTACGACGAAGTGCTGGTGGAGATTCGGTGAAGCCATTCGAGGAACAGTTTGAGTTCCGAGCTTGAAAGCTGGTCTGAGTGCGAAGCCTGAAGTGCGGCATTCAGGGCAATCGCTGCCACCACTACCGAGGACTTGCCGGAGTCTTCCGGCGCGGCCCCTTCGGCCTGTGCCGCAGACACCGCAAAGATCATGGCGTCCCGGGTCATAGTGGACAGTTCAAGGTTCCGTTCGGCGGCGGGTTCCGCAATCAGCATCAGGGTCACACCCACGTTGGCGGCCAGGATGGACCTGGCTGCTTCGCGCGGCTGGACGTTCAGCTGGCCCGCTGCCGCTGCCTTGTTCAGCATCTCCTCCATGAGCGCCTCGGCATCGGCAACGATGGCGGGGCGGCTTTCGGGGCGGATATTGCCGAACATCACCAGGTACAGTTCCGGCTGCTTGAGCCCGAACTGGACGTGGTTATCCCACATCCGCCGGATGTCCTCCAGCGGTTTTCCGGACGGGGCGAAGTCCCTCTCGCCCGCAACATACTCTTCAAAGCCTGCGGCGACGACGGCGTCGAAAAGACCTTCCTTGTCACCGAAGTGGTGGTACAGGGTGGGCGCCGTGACCCCTGCCAGCTGCGTGATCTGGCGGGTGGAGACGGCTGATCCCGCGGACTTTGCCAGCAATTCGGCCGCTGCACGCAACAGACGCATTTTGGGGGGAAGCTGGCCATCCAAACTCATAGCCGCTACCCTATCACCTATAGCATTGCTATATGAACTGAATCACATACAATTTTTTCAGGCACGTTTCCGCCCTCGCACATAGTGGTCGCGGCGGCCCCGGCATGGCGCCGGGATAACCTAGGCGGGCCTGGCTACCGGCAGAGAATGAGGACCTTCAGTGCAGACCTTCCCAGGAGTTGGCGTCAGCCCCGGCCGCATCATCGGAACCGTCCGGCAGATGCCCAAACCGATCAGCGAACCCCCTGCAGGTGAGCAGCTGGCCGGCGGTACGTCCGCCGAAGAAGCCACGGCCGGGCTCAAGGCAGCCTCTCAGTCCGTCCACGACGAACTTAAGGCCCGGGCCGCGCACGCCACCGGAGATGGCAAGGCCGTCCTGGAGGCCACAGCGCTGATGGCCAAGGACACCATGCTGATCAAGGGCGCGGCCAAGCTCATTGCCCGCGGCCTCTCGAGCGAACGCGCCATCTGGGAATCCGGTTCCTCCGTCGCGGAGATGCTCCATAACCTTGGCGGCTACATGGCCGAACGCGCCACCGACGTCCTGGACGTCCGCGCCCGGATCGTGGCGGAACTCCGCGGCGTCCCTGCGCCCGGCATCCCCACCTCCAGCACGCCCTTCATCCTGGTTGCCGAGGACCTGGCACCGGCCGACACCGCAACCCTGGACCCGAACAAGGTCCTGGCACTCGTAACAGCCGGCGGCGGCCCACAGTCCCACACCGCCATCATTGCGCGTTCGCTTGGCCTGCCGGCCGTCGTGGCTGCTATAGGGGTGGACGAACTCCCTGACGGCACGGAAGTCTATGTTGACGGCGCCGCAGGCAGCATCACCGCCGATCCCGATGCCTCGCTGCGTGCCGCAGCGGATGCGTGGGCGGCCACAGCTTCCCTGCTGGCCGAGTTCAGTGGCACGGGCACGACGGCGGACGGCCACCTGGTGCCGCTCCTCGCCAACGTGGGCGGCGGCAAGGACGCCGAGGCGGCAGCCAAGCTGGGCGCCCAGGGCGTGGGCCTTTTCCGCACCGAATTCTGCTTCCTGGAACGCGATACCGAACCCTCCGTGGAAGAGCAGGCAGCCGCGTACAAGAGCGTGTTTGATGCGTTCCCGGGCAAAAAAGTGGTTCTGCGTACGCTCGACGCCGGCGCCGACAAGCCGCTTCCGTTCCTGACCGACTCCACGGAGCCCAACCCTGCCCTGGGCGTCCGCGGCTACCGCACGGACTTCACCACACCGGGCGTGCTGGACCGCCAGCTGGAAGCCATCGCCTTGGCCGAGAAGCAGTCCGAAGCGGACGTGTGGGTCATGGCCCCAATGATCTCGACGGCGGAAGAGGCGGCCCGCTTCGCCTCTATGTGCGCCGACGCCGGCATCAAGACGCCCGGCGTGATGGTTGAAGTCCCCTCCGCCGCACTCACCGCCGAGGCCATCCTGCGCGAGGTGGGCTTCGCGAGCCTGGGCACCAACGACCTCACCCAGTACGCCATGGCGGCCGACCGCCAGCTGGGCCCCCTGGCAAACCTCAACACCCCGTGGCAGCCTGCCGTGCTGCGCCTGGTGGGTTTGACCGTGGAAGGCTCCCGCGCGGAAGGCCACAACAAGCCCGTGGGCGTCTGCGGTGAGGCGGCCGCTGACCCGGCCCTCGCCGTCGTGCTTACCGGGCTGGGCGTCAACACGCTGTCCATGACCGCGCGGTCCCTGGCCGCCGTGGCCGCGGTGCTGAAGACCGTCACGCTGGCCGAGGCGCAGCAGTTGGCCAAGCTGGCCCTGTCCGCGCCCAGCGCCACCGAAGCCAAGGCCTGGGTGCGGGAAAAACTGCCCGTCCTCGAAGAACTCGGCCTCTGACCGGCCGGTTCGGACCAACCGCCCGCCGCTAGCCACAAAGAAGCACCCACCAGGAGGAACAATGCCCGAACGCATCGCCACCATCGCCAGCCGCTCCGGCCTGCACGCGCGCCCCGCCGCGCTGTTTGCGGAAGCCGCCGGAGACGTGGGAGTTGAGGTCACCATTGCCATGCAGGGCGACCCGGAGGACGACGCACTGGACGCTTCGAGCATCCTGTCGCTGATGACCTTGGGCGCCGCCAAGGGCGATGTTGTGGTGCTCCGGGCTGAAGGTGACGGCGCCGACGCGGCACTGGATTCGCTGGTCAAGCTCCTGGAAACGGACCTCGACGCCGAATAGCTTCTTCTTCGCCGTTTCGATGGTTCCCTGCCGGATCGACGCTCGCAAACATCTGGTGGACAGGGAACCATCGAAACGGGCGACGGCCAGGGCCCTGGACACCGTCGGCGCCCTGGAACTCGACCCCGCGGCACGGCAGGCGCTTGCCTCCGAGCTGGCCAACGCCGACGAGCCCCGCCGCGGACTCCAAACGTGAGATCTCGGCCCTGCGAGGACCCAATAACGCCGGGATCTCGCCTCTGGAACGTGCCGGCCGTGGCTGGAGTGCGGTGCGGGCGTCGGATTCTGCTCCATCATTCGCACGCTCCGAAGCGGCTCGGCCCCGGAAGTGCTCGGGTTAGGCTTCTGGCATGGCACTGATAGCTCCACGCGTCACGGCCGGCCTGCCCGCCGACGACGCCCGGAACCTCGCGCGTTCCCTCCGGGACAGCAACGACATCACCGTGTTCGTGGACGGCACGGTCCACCGCCTGACGCCCCAGGCGAGGGACGCCGTCGTGGACCTGCTCGCTCGGCTGGGCCGCGGCGAAGCGGTGACCGTCAGCAGCGTGGAGGAAATGCTCACCACCTCCCAGGCGGCCGAACTCGCCGGGATTTCCCACACGTACCTGCGCAACATGACCGATCGCGGCGAGATCCCCGTGGAATACCGCGGCACGCACCGCCGGATCAGGCTGGCCGCCATCATGGCCTGGCTGGACCGGCAGAAGAAGCCTGACGGGCCAGAGCAGGCAGAGCAGGCCTAGCCCCGTCGTGAGCTGGGTCAGGGGCGGACGGGTCCCGGGTGTTGAGTCCCGGGTGTTGGATCCCGGCGCGCGAGCCTAAATCCGCGGGCGCGCCGCCCAGCGCCGCATTTTCAGTGCGGCGTGGAGTTCCAGCCGGGGCATCCCCTTCAGCGGGTCCACGCCCAGGAGCTGCCGGATGCGGCCCAGCCGGTTGTAGATGCTGCTGCGGTGCAGGTGGAGTTTGGTGGCCACGTCCTGGACTGAGCCGTCGTTGTCATAAATGAGCTCAAGTACGGGGAGAAGTTCATCGTTGCGGTCGTGGTCCTCCAGCATCCGCACATAAACGGACCCCGAGTCAGCCCAGGCACCGGCTCCCCCGCCCGCCGAGGCCAGCAGCTGGTACACCCCGGTGGCACGGCAGTCCACCAGTTCGCCCAGCTGGGGGTCCACAGCCGCCGCCTGCGCCGCCAGCCGGGACTGCCGGTATGCCTCGGCTAGCTCGCGTGGCTTGGCGAAACCCTCGCTGATGCCAAGGATGATGCGGTGCACCGGCCGGCCCGAGCGTTTGGCCAGCTCCAGCTGGTAGTGGACCAGCACCTGGGCATGGTTGGCCCGGCCTACCGACTCACGGAACAGCACCACCGAATGGGTTTCCGTGCCGGCGCTGAACAGCGCCACGTCCACCCCCACCGTGGCCTGCAGGGCGGCTGAGCGGTGGATCAGCGTGGAAGCTATGGGATCCGGGCCGCCGGCCCAGCCATCGGCGTCGAGCACAGTGACCATCTGCCACGGCCCCTTGCCCTGGATTTCCTTCCAGCCCGCCACGGCGGCCACCGCGTTGGCCTCGCCGGAACAGGCGGCCAGGAACTCGCGTTCGCGGCCCCGCCGGAACTCGGACTCGGCGGTGTTGGAGTCCAGCAGCAGGCCGGAAAGCAGCTCGATCTCCGGGGTCACGAGCGGCAACTGGGAGAGGATCGCCTTCGGACTTTCCTCTGCCGAGTCCTGCTGCACCCAGAGGTAGCCGACGCGGAAACCGCGCACCATCAACGGGACACACACCCGGCCCAGCATCCCCAGCTCCTGGTTGGCGGGAATCGCTACCGGGCGGACCGCCGTGGCGATGCCGTGGGAAAGCTGCCAGGCGCTGACATCGGCCGGGACCCGCTTGCTCAACAGGAAGTTCACCCGGACCCGGTCCGCGTGGGACTGGTTGGAGCTGTAAGCGAGCAGCAGTCCGTCCAGGTCCTCCAGCGACAGTCCCCGGCCAAGCTTCTGCGCCACCTGCTCCACCAGTTGTTCCACGTCCTGCTGCATGGGGTAACCCTACTGCTCCGGCAGGCATCCAGGCGAACGAACAGCAGGCGACACCTGACGCCCTGACGCTGAACATTTGTCGACCCACGAAAGCAGAAATTCCCGGAATCACGGGGAGCCTGCACGCCCCGAACCCTGCTTTCCTGTCAGTTGGGTCACAACCGGATTTATTCTGGAATCACAACTTCCCCCGCAATTTCGGGCCTACACGGCCTGAGAATATGGAGCCACAAATGATCATCGGTGTCCCCAAAGAGATCAAGAACAACGAATTCCGCGTCGCCATCACCGCTGCTGGCGTTCACGAGTTCCGGACCCACGGCCACACGGTCCTGGTAGAGCGCGGCGCAGGCTTGGGCTCAGGGATCACGGATGAGGAATACGCGATCGCCGGCGCCGAAATCGTTGCCGAGGCCGACGACGTCTGGGGCCGGGCCGACATGGTCATGAAGGTCAAGGAACCCATCAAGGCCGAGTACCACCGCTTCCGCAAGGGCATGATCCTCTTCACGTACCTCCACCTCGCCGCAGAGCCGGAACTCACGCAGGAACTCATCAACTCCGGCGTCACCGCCATCGCCTACGAGACCGTGCAGGAAGGCCGCACGCTGCCGCTGCTGGCCCCCATGTCCGAGGTTGCCGGCCGGCTGTCCGTGCAGGTCGGCGCCACCTCCCTGATGGCACCCGCCGGCGGCAAAGGCGTCCTCCTGGGCGGCGTACCTGGTGTCCGCCCGGCGAAGGTGGTTGTCCTGGGCGCCGGCGTCGCCGGCACCAACGCCGCCGCCATGGCCCTGGGTCTGGGCGCCGACGTCACCATCCTGGACATCAACATCAACCGCCTCCGCGAGCTCGACGCCCAGTACCAGGGCAGGCTCAAGACGGTGGCGTCCAACAAGTACGAGATCGAAAAGTCAGTGGTGGACGCGGACCTGGTGATCGGTTCCGTCCTGATCCCCGGCGCCAAGGCCCCCAAGCTGGTCAGCAACGAACTCGTGGCCCGCATGAAGCCCGGCTCCGTGCTCGTGGATATCGCCGTGGACCAGGGCGGCTGCTTCGAGGACACCCACCCCACCACGCACCAGGAACCGACGTACAAGGTCCACAACACGATCTTCTACTGCGTGGCCAACATGCCGGGCGCCGTACCCAACACGTCCACCTACGCGCTGACCAACGTCACCCTGCGCTACGCCGTGGCCCTGGCCAACCTGGGCGTCCGGGCCGCCTTCGACCGCGACCCGGCCCTCGCCGCCGGCCTCAACATCGCCGCCGGCCACGTGGCACACCACTCCGTCTCCGAGGCGCACAACCTGCCCCTCGTGGCGGACTGGCACGAGCTGGTTTCCGCCTAGTCCTCTAGGTCGCCGCCTGAACGGCAGTCATCCAACGCGTGCTGCTCCCCTGGTTGAGCCTGGGCCCACGCCAGCAGGGTTCCCTGACCGAGCTTGCGAGGTTAGGGGCTGGAGGGGAGCACGCTTTCTGGATGGCTGCCGTTCCGACGTTCGGTGGTTGCGCTGGCCGAAACCCGGATTTCGCCAAGCTCAACCACCGGACCTGCTTCAGCCGCCGACCGCGCGGAGGGCGTTCACCTGGCCGTAGCCGTTGAACCCGTTGTAGCCGGCACCGCCCTGGCACACCTGGGGTGCACCGTTGTCCGTTGCAGGGAACGGGGCGTACACACTCATGTCAGCCGGGCAGTCCATCGTGTCGGCGGTGGTGTTGATCCGCGATGCCACGGTGCCCGGGTTGCTGACTCCGGTGCTGACCACCAGCGCCGCGACACCGGCAACGTGAGGTCCGGCCATCGATGTGCCTTGCAGGTAGCAGTACGTGGCGCCCGCATCCACGACGCGCCGCAGGCAATTGTCGCTCAGGGACGACGGCCACGCGGACAGCACGCGGCCGTTAGTGGCGGCCGCCGTGAGCTGCAGGATGGAGTCGCCGCCGGGGGCAATCACGCTGACAGCGCCAACGCCGTAGCTGGAGTAGAACGACTTGATCAGCTTGTTGCCGTTGGCGCTCACGCCGATCACGCCGGGAACTTCCACCGGAACCACGGCGCAGGCGTTGGTGATGTCGCGCGTGACCGGGGTGGTGTTATCCGGGCTGGTGACATCCTGGGTGGGATGAGCCAGGTCGTCTGACTGGTTGCCTGCCGAGGCCACAACTGTGGTGCCGTTTTGCTGGGCAAACTTGATGGCCCGGCGCTCGGCTTCCCAGATGGCCCGCTGGGTGGGGTCATTCTTGCAGTTGAAGAGCCAGGGATCGGCAAAGTAGCTGTTGTTGGTGACCTGGATACCGTTCGATCCTGCCCACATAAAGGCGCAGACCACGGCTTCGGGGTAGAAGAATCCGTCGTCATCGCCGGCCTTGATCCCGGCAATCTTCACGTTCGGCGCAACGCCCACCATGCCGATGCCGTTCTTCGCGGCGGCGATGGTCCCCGCCGTGTGCGTGCCGTGGCCGTTGTTGTCCATCCAGGCCGCCGGATCCGTGTTCGGGACGCCGCCAACGCAGGAAACGCTCCTGGAGAAATCAACGTTCGGGGCAAGGTCCGGGTGCGTGTGGTCCAGTCCGGTGTCGATGTCGCCCACCACCACCGAGGCGCTGCCGCCATTGATCGCCCGGGCGGCCGGGGCCTGGATCTGGTCCATATCCCATTGGAGTGCGGCCAGGTTGTCATCGCCGGGTGCCGGGGCGCCGGGTGCTATGGCCGCCACAGCCGCACCGGAGTTGTCGTCTTCGACAGCCACGGCGAAGCCTGCTGTGGAAGCGGCCCCCTGAACGGAAGAATCTGCCGCGCGCAGGGCCGCATCAAAGCCGCCGCGGTCCGACTTTACGATGGCCACACCGATCTGCGGATAAGCCTGCACCACCGTGCCCCCGGCGGCCCGCACGGCCGCAAGCGAAGTGCGGGAAACGCCGTTGGCCTTGTACAGGACAATGTAGGTTTGGCTTCCGGCTTGGGCATTTGCCTGCATTACGGTTTTGGCAGGCTGCCCACTGGCCGACAACGCCGCAGGAGCCGCGGCGGTCGAAAGGCCAATGGCGAGGGCTAGTGCCCCGATTGGCGCCACAAGCTTGGTGAATCTTTGCATGGTGTTGCTCCAATTCCGCCGGCGGGCACCACGCGATCGCAGGTGCCGCTGGCAAGAGTCAATCGATCACGACCCTGACGGCTGTTTGCCTCGGATCCTTCCGGGCTACACCTGCCCAACAATTCGGTATCACCCGCAACAGAGACCTTAGTGACTCACCTCACGCAATTTCAATAGGCGGCGGTTCCGTAAGCCCGGGCTGATTCGATAATCTTCAGCACCTCGACGGCGTCTGCCGGGTCTACCGGGAGGGGCAGGTTGGAGGAGGCGCCGCCGTCGTCGATCTTGGCTGCCAGGAGCCGGTAGAACTCGGGGTAGGCACCTCGTTCCGTGGGCAGAGGATCGAGGTGGCCGTCACGGCCCAGGGCTCCTGCCCATTCCGGCTCCTCAACGCCGTATTCAGTGTCCAGCGGGCTGCCGCCGGCAACGATGTACGGTTCCTGCGGGTCGATCCCGTGCTTGGTGAACGCGCCAGTGGATCCGAGAATGCGGAAGCGCGGGCCCTGCTGGGCGCAAAGCATGTTCATGCTCAGGTGGCTGGTCACCCCGGACTCGTGGTTGAGCACCAGGAAAACGTCATCGTCCACCTTCTCGTGCGGACGCCGCGCCTGCAGTTCCGCGTGGGCCACGGCGGCTGGACCGAAAAGCAAAAGCGCCTGGTCGATAAGGTGGGTGCCCAGGTCGAACAGCACGCCGCCGCCGTCCGCCGCCGTGGCGCTGGCTTTCCACGCCTTCGAGATGTCCGGGGACCAGCGCTCGAAGCTGGACTCAAAGCGGGTCACGGCACCCAGCGCTTCGCCGGCCAGCAACTTCTGCACGGTCAGGAAATCGCCGTCCCAGCGCCGGTTCTGGAAAACCGTGAGCACCCGGCCCAGCCGCTCCGCGAGGGCGATCAGCTCCTGCCCCTCGGCGCTGCTGACGGCGAACGGCTTGTCGACGACGACGTCGAGGCCGGCCTCCAGGGCGGCCTTCGCCAGCGGGAAGTGAGTGGCCGGCGGGGTCCCCAGCACCACAAGATCGAGGTCACCGGCGAGCGCAAGGACAGCATCGCCGTCGGGCACTGTTTTGGCGCCGGGGTGCCGCTGTGTCGCGGCAGCCTGCCGACCGGCGTCGGACGTGGCGATAACGTCCAGCGAGTAGCGGGGATCCGCCGCGATGAGCGGCGCGTGGAAAACGCTCCCCGAGAGTCCATAGCCGACGACGGCGGTGCGGATACGGTGGTCGGGTTCAGTCCAGGTCATAGGGGAAACGGTACCCGCACGCTCTCTCACTAGATGTGCATTAAGGCCAAACGCTCTCTCACTTCCCGCAGATGACGTGCTGGAAGTGAGAGAGCGTTGGCGAAAACCCTCCGTTAAGTGAGAGAGCGTTGCAGGGAGGGTGCTACTTCTTGATCCAGCCCAGGGTGGACCAGTCCGGAACCTGCGAGAGGCTCTGGAACAGGGACGGGCCGTAGTTGGCCAGGCCGGTGCGGACGAAGGAGATCTGCGGGCCGTTCATCACAACACCCATGGAGAAGTACTTGGCCATGTGCTCCTTTTCAACCTCCATGGCTGCCTTGTTGCGCTCGGCGTTGTCCTCGATGGAGGCGAGATCGGCGATCTTCTTGTCCAGCTCGGCATCGCCAAGTCCGTTTTCGTTGACCTTGGAGTCGTAGTACTGCTTGACGGCATCGGTGGCATCCGGGCCAACGGTGTAGCCGGAGACGCTCATGTCGAAGTCGCGGCCGCCGATGACCTTGCCGAAGTCGGCGGAGGCACGCTGGTCAATACCAACATCCATGCCGCCGGCCTGGAGCTGCTTCTGCAGGGTCTGGGTGAAGGCGAGGGTGGTGGGGTCGTCACCGAAGTTGCTGATCTTGAAGGCGGCGGGCTTGCCGTCCTTCTCCATGATTCCGGCGGCGTTGGGCGCGTAGCCGGCGTCGGTCAGGACCTTCTTGGCAACGTCCGCGCCGGTTTCCTTCACCGGGTAGTTGTCCTGGTAGTAGTCCGAGAACGGCAGGACCATCATGGAACCGGAGCTGGGCTCTTCCCAGTTCAGGCCATTGAAGCGGACCTTGCGGAGGGCTTCGCGGTCAACAGCGGCGAAGATGGCCTCGCGGACGGCGACGTCGGTGATCTTCTGGGCGTTGATGTTCATGCCACCGGCGAAGAGGCGCTGGCCACGGCGGACCTCGGAGTCCTTCGTGCCCTCAAGCTGCTTGTACAGGGCGATGGTGTTGGCGGACATGGCATCGATCTCGCCATTCTTGAAAGCAGCGATCTGTGCGCTGGTTTCCAGCTGGCGGAAGACGACGCTTTCCAGGACCGGTTTGGTGCCCCACCACTTGTCGTTGGGGACCATGGTGACGGTCTTGGCTGCGGCGTCGTACTGGTCCACCTTGAAGGGGCCAGCCATCCATTCCGGATGCATTTCGCCCACGAAGCCTTCGTTGAAGATCGCAGGCGTGTTCACGGCCGGGTGGATCAGGCCGAAGAAGAGCGAATCCACGGGGTAAACCGGCTGGGTGGTCTTGACGATGATTTCTTTGTCGCTGCTGCCAGCCTCGACGGACTCAACGAATTCATAGGCCCCCGAGCTCACAATGTCGTAGCCGGCATCCGGGCTCTTCAGGATGTTCCAGGTGTTCTGGAAGGCCTTGATGTCGATCGGGGTGCCGTCGTTGTACGTGGCCTTGTCGTTGACCTTGATGGTGACGGTCTGCTTGCCGTCCACAACCTTGCTCTCCACCGACTCGCAGAAGTCCTTGTTAGGCGTTGCCTTGCCGACGAAGTCGACCTTCCAGCAACCGCCGATGCCGCCACTGTTCACGGCCACCGGGTTGATCGGGGCCATCATCGCGGAGTTGTCCGAGCTGTTGCCGTTGTTGGAGAACCCGTTGAAATCCGGCCCGATGCTGCCCAGCGGCAGGGTGACCTTGCCACCAGGCTCAAGATCAGCGGCCGGCTTCTCGTTGATGCTGATGAGCTTGGCCAGGTCACTGCCCGTTCCCTGCCCCTTGGCGGTTTCCGGTCCGGTGGGTGTTCCGCCACCGCCGCAGGCCGTCAGCGTCAGGGCTGCGGCAATGGCCGCTGCGCCGCCGATCTTGGTCAGATTCCTCATGGTTTTCCCTTCATAGGTGCGGGTGGTGCTTGTGATGGGTCGAAAAAATCTAGGGTGCATGGGGTTCCGCCGTTTCGTGGACCACCAGCATGTGCTCGTCCAGTTCACCATCCGGGAAGAAGCAGGCGAACTGCTGATCCGGTGTAGGCGCCGGGCCGGCCTCCAAAATCTCCACGGCAGCGGAAGGCTGCACGGCCACGAGCGGAGGCTCCAGGGTCAAGCAATGCTCCTGTTTCGCAGCGGGAAGCGCCGCGAAGACGGGGCAGCGGGTGGCGAAGTTGCAGCCCTTCGGGGCATCCAGCGGAGACGGCAGGTCCCCTTGCAGGATGATCCGCTCCCGAGTGCGCTCGAACTGCGGGTCCGGGACAGGGATCGCGGACAGCAGCGCGCGGGTATACGGGTGGCGGGGGTTGTCGAAAACCCGGTCCACCTCCCCGATCTCCACGATCTTCCCCAGGTACATCACCGCCACCCGGTTGGAGATGTGGCGGACCACGGACAGATCGTGGGCCACCATCAGGTAGCTCAGGCCCAGCTCGGCGCGGAGCTTGTCCAGGAGGTTGATGACGCCGGCCTGGACCGAGACATCCAGTGCGGACACGGGCTCGTCCAGGACCACCAATTTGGGGTTCACGGCCAGTGCCCGGGCGATGCCCACGCGCTGCCGCTGGCCGCCGGAGAACTGGTTGGGGAACCGGTTGACATGGTCCGGCTGCAGGCCCACCAGATTCATCAGTTCCATGATGCGTTTCTTGATGGCCCTCTTATCCAGGCCGGCGTTCTGGAGCGGCTCGGCCAGGACCTCGTAGACGGTGAAGCGGGGGTCCAGGGCGCCGGTGGGATCCTGGAAAACCATCTGCATTTCCTTGCGCATGGCGCTTTTGGTCTTGGCGTCGGCGGCCTGCTTGTTGCTGATGCCGCCGATGATCACCTCGCCGTCCTGGTCTTTATGGAACTCCATGATTTCCAGCAGGGTGGTGGTTTTGCCCGAACCGGACTCGCCCACAATGGAGAAGCACTCGCCTTCGCGGATGTCGAAGCTCAGGCCGTCCACGGCCTTCACGGTGCCGATGCGCCGCTTGAGCAGGGCACCCTTGGTCAGCGGAAAGTGTTTGCGGACATCCTTGAGTTCCAGCACGGTTGAGCGGTCCCCGCGGGGGATGAGGTCAAAGCGCGAGACCGGGACCGGCGGGGCGGAAAAGATCTCGTGGACATCCACGTCCCCGCCGAGGGAACCGGACTTGATGCAGGCCGCCTGGTGGTAGCCAGTCCCCGGAACCGGACTCAAAGCGGGCTCGCCGTCCAGGCAGGCATCGGTCACCAGCGGGCACCGCGGTGCGAAGGAGCAGCCGGTGGGGGTGTGCAGGAGGTTCGGCGGGATGCCGTCGATGGGGACCAGCGAGGATTTCTCCGCGACGTCCACGCGTGGCACCGCCCCGAGCAGGCCCATCGTGTAGGGCATCCGGGGATCGTAGTAGATGTCATCCACGCTGCCGGTTTCCACCGGCTTGCCGGCGTACATCACCATGATGTCGTCGGCGATGCCCGCCACCACGCCCAGATCGTGCGTGATCATCACGACGGCGGCGCCCGTTTCCTCCTGCGCCGTATGCAGCACCTCCAGCACCTGGGCCTGGATGGTGACGTCCAGTGCCGTCGTCGGCTCATCCGCGATCAGCACGCGCGGGTTGTTGGCGATGGCGATGGCGATCATCACGCGCTGGCGCATGCCGCCGGAGAACTCGTGCGGAAAAGCCCTGAGCCTGTTCCGGGGGCTGGGAATGCCCACCATTGCCAGGAGCTCGACGGCGCGGGTTTCCTTCGCCGCCTTGCTCATGCCCGGGTTGTGGATGGTGAGGGCCTCGGTGATCTGGGTTCCCACCGTGTACACCGGCGTGAGGGAGGACAGCGGGTCCTGGAACACCATGGCGATGTCGTTGCCGCGGTACGCACACATGGCCTTGTCGCTGAGGCCCAGCAGTTCCTTGCCCTTGAGCCTGACCGAGCCGGAGATCTCGGCAGTGGCGGGCAGCAGGCCCATGATGGCCAGCGATGTCACCGACTTGCCGGACCCGGACTCCCCCACGATTCCCAGCGTTTTGCCGGGCATGAGGTCGAAGTTGACGCCCCGGACGGCATGCACAGCTCCGTTTTCGGAGTTGAAGCTGACGTTCAGGTCCCGGACGGACAGGACAGCGTCCGACGGCGAGTGGAGACCGGCGATGTGGAGCCGCTCGGCCGCTGTGGGGGCCGGGTCAGCCGGCTCAAGGAAGGTGCTCATTTGCTCATCTTCTCTGCGCTGTTCTTTTTGGCCCGGCCAACCGAACTGGAGCTCGGGTCGAAGGCGTCGCGCAGGCCATCGTTCATCATGGCCAGGGACCCCGTAAGCAGGAACATCACGGTGAGCGGGACCCAGAACATCCAGGGGAAGGTCTGGACCTGGGACGTGGCGCCGCCAATCAGCACGCCGAGGCTCACATCCGGCACCTTGATGCCGATGCCGATGAAGGAGAACGCCACTTCGGCCAGGATGGCCCCGGTGACGCCGCGGGTGATGTCCAGGACCAGCAGCGACCCGATGTTGGGGACCAGGTGCCGCCACACGATGCGCCGCGGCGGGACGCCCATGTACTGGGCCGCCTTGACGAAGTCCCGCTGCATCAGCGACATGGACATCGAGCGGATAAGCCGCGCGGTCCCCATCCAGCTGAACACCAGGAGCACGATGATCAGCAGGAGCCAGCTGGGGAGGTTCTTCTTCAGGCCGTCGCCTCCGCCGCTGGTGGCCACTGCCACCACCAGCAGGGCGGGCATCATGATGAGGGCCTCCAGGACGAAGAGCATCACCTTGTCCACTTTGCCGCCGAAGTAGGCCATGGTGCAGCCATAGACCGCGGCAACCAGGACGGATACGAGGCCCACAATCAGGCCGATCATGATGGAGATCCTGGTGCCTTCGACAGTCATGGCATAGAGGTCGATGCCGGCCTGCGACGTGCCCAGGAAGTGGTCGCCGGAAGGCGGCATGCCGATACTGAAGGGGTCGATGGTCTCCTTGTCCCAAGGACTGAAGAATCCGCCGACAAAGGAGAAGATGGTCAGGCCCAGGAAAACCGCCAGCCCGGCGACGGCAGTTTTGTTCCGCATAAAGCGGCGGAAAATGATGGTGGATTTGGCGATCACCACATCGGCATTTTCGAGGTGCGCGTCCTGCGCCACTGCTGCCGGATCAACGGCATTGAGGTTGGTCATGGCTACTGCACCCTCACTCTCGGGTCAACAAGCGTGGTGGCGAAGTCGGCGAGGATGGCGCCCAGGGCGAAGATGACCGAGCCGTAGGCGAGGGTGGCCGTGGCCGCATTCACATCCTGCAGCGAGATGGCGTCAATGCTCCAGGACCCCACTCCTGGCCAGGCGAAGATCTTCTCGGCGAAGAAACCGCCGGCGAAGATGGCCGGGATGGTGAAGGCGATGCTTTGGGCGACCGGGATGAAGGAAACCCGGAGGGCGTGCCGGGTGATGGCCTGGTTCCGGGTGAGCCCCTTGGCCCGTGCCGTCCGGACGAAGTCCGCATTGACGTTGTCCAGCAGGTACTGGCGCTGCGCGATCTGGTACGAACCCCAGCCGACGAGCGTGATGGCGATCGTCGGAACCGCATAGTGGGCCACCATGTCCACAAACTGCGCCCACCCGGCTTGCATGCCGGGCGTGGAGATGCCTGTCACGAAGAAGATGCGCTCCCCGACGGTTTCGTTGATGTTGATGGCACCGAGCTGCACCAGGAAGTAGGCAATGGGGGCGGGCACGATGTACGCGAGGTAGCTGTAGGACGTGATCACCCGGTCCTGGAACTTGTACTGCCGGGCCGCCGAGTAGACCCCGAGGGCGACGCCGATGACGAGGGTCAGGACGATGGATGCGAGGAAGAGCCGGGTGGAGATCCAGACGCGGTCCCCGAATTCAGCGTTGATGAAGGCGCCGTTGGGGCTGCGTCCCCAGTCCCAGCGGGTCACGATCCCGGTGAGCCACTCAACGTAGCGCTCCCATGGGCTGAGGTCCGGATCCAGGCCTTTCAGGCGCATGGAATTGGCGACCTGCTCGGGGGTGGGGCGGGGAATCCGCTCCTGTTCGAGGAGGGCTGGCTTGAGGGAGCTGACGGCCAGGAAATAGCCGGCTGACGTGGTCAGGAAAATCATGAAGACGTAGGTGATGCCGCGCTTGGCGAGGTACCTGATCATGTGGCAGCTACTTCGGGTTCGTTGCCGCCGGGATTCTGGACGAACACTCCAAGGGATGCCCTTGGGCCGGCATCGGAGTTCCTGCCTTCACTACATCCACGTTCCAGATCCTTCCGATTTCCCGGCCAGCAACGGGTCTCGCCGCCACCGGGTCCCCACCAGCGTGTAGCCGGCCTCCCGCGACCAGCGCAGAGCAAGTCCGGGTGGACTATGTTGCGGGTCACATTCCAGAGGAAACTACCACAGAGTAGCGTCCGAAATGCGGGCACCTGAGCGGAATCCGCGCGCTCCGTATCAGATTGTTATGAATAATTCAGTGGAATTGATATGACTGGACGAGCCGCTGGATTCAGGCGTAGTCTACCGCCCGCGGACCACCCGCGTGACAAGTTCCCGCCAGGAGTCCGTCAGCCGCTCGGGCGCCAGGCCGTGGACGCGGACGGCGTGCAGGAGCCGGTCCGGATCCAGTGTTGCGGTCAGGGACATGGCCATCAGCAGCGGGTCCGCGTCCATGCCCTCCTCCCGGAGGAGGAGCTCGATGTGGCGCTGCCACAGCTTGACTGCCGGGACCTCATAGCGGCTGTGGGCCGAAGCCTCGGCCGCCCTCGCCAGGTCCCCGTGCTCCATCACATAGGCGATCCGCTCCGCACCGAAGGCGATCAGCCGCTCCAGGCCCGGGGCGCCCGGCCCCAAGGGCGGCGGGCCGAACATAAAGCGGGCCTGGAAGGCGGCCTCGGAATCGCTCAGCAGCGTCATCATCAGCCCGGCGCGGCTGCCGAACCGGCGGAAGACGGTGCCCTTGCCCACGCCGGCGCGCTCGGCCAGCCGGTCCATGGTCAGGGCGTCCGGGCCACACTCGGCAATCAGCTCCCGCGCCGCGCCCAACAGCCGCTCACGATTCCGGGCAGCATCACTGCGCTCAGCGGGCGGGCCGGAGAGCGAACCGGGCAGCAGCGGGATAAAGCTCACAGTCCATATCCTAGACCCGGGAATAATAATCGGACTACGGTCCGTTTAGTCCATGAAGGCACCAAGCCTCCACCCTTCCATCGGCCAGCGGTCCCACCGCGGCCCACTAAAGGAGTCCGTTATGTCGAAGAGCACCGTCCTTACCCTTGTTGGCAGCCTCCGCGCCGAATCCACCAACCAGAAGCTCGCCGAAGCTATCCAGCTGAACGCTCCCGAGCAGGTTGACGTGGTCATCCACGAAAGCCTGGGCAACATCCCGTTCTATAACGAGGACATCGACGTCGAGGGCCAGGTTCCCGCCGCGGCCGCCGCCCTCCGCGCAGCCGCCAACGATGCCGACACCATTCTCCTGGTGACCCCGGAGCACAACGGCACCGTGCCCGCATCGCTGAAGAACGCCATCGACTGGCTGTCCCGCCCCTTCGGTGCCGGCGCCCTCTCCGGCAAGCCCACCGCCGTCGTCGGTACCGCATTTGGCCAGTTCGGTGGCGTGTGGGCACAGGACGAGGCCCGCAAGGCAGTGGGCATTGCCGGCGCCCAGGTGCTCGAGGACGTCAAGCTGGCCGTCCCGGGCTCCATGGTCCGCTTTGCCGAGCTGCACCCGAAGGACGATGCCGAGGTAGTGGAGCAGATCAAGGGCGTCTTCGACGCACTCGCCGCCGCAAAGCCGGCAGCGTAAGGCAGCCGCACGCAGCAGCGCCAAGCAACCAAATGCCCCGGGCACCGCAAGGTGGCCGGGGCATTTGTTATCGCACCGTGAGCGGACCGGCGCTGACGCCCGTACGTGTGACCAAGTCTTGTTCCAACCGGTACCTCGCGGGCATTTTCAGGGCTGAGGGACCGCCGTAACGTTTAATGCACGGAGAGCATTCGGGGATGGAACGCGGTGCGGACATGGCAGGCAGGCGGAGCGCCGGAAAGCTGATGGCGACGGCGGCAGCACTTACGCTTCCGCTGTGGCTGGGATGCTGCGCCCCCACCTCCAACCCGTCTGCCGGGAGCAGCGTCGCACCCGGCGCAACCACCATTGAACACTCGGACCGCGTCCAGCCGCCGTTGGTTCCAGTTCCCCAGCCGCAGGCACCCCCGCCGGTCACCGCTGTGCCCGCCGAAACCACCGGCCCGTCCGCCGCTTCGTCCCCCGAGCCCTCGGGCCACGCCTCCGGCGGGACGCCCGGAACACCCGGGCAGGGCTCCGGCACCACTCCCTCGTCCGGAACGGCTTCGCCCGGAACTGCCGCGCCCGGAGCCGCCGCGGCACCCGGTACAACTACTGCCTTGGGAGCGAGCCCCTCGCCGGCCCCCGAGTCCTCGGCCCCGCCCCCGGCCCAGCCGGCCCCTGGCAAGTCCGGCGGATCCCAGACGGTGACCGCCTACTACGTGCTGCTCGACGACGGCGGGGCGGGAGGTGTGCGCTTTGGCTGCAATGACAGCCTGGCCGGCGTCCGCCGCACCGTGGCGGGCTCCACGGAACCGTTGGCCAACGCCATGCGCGCCCTGCTCGACAACGCCACAGAACCGGCCCCTGGCCTGTACAACTCCCTGTCCGGCTCAACCCTCACGTTCCTGTCCGGCACCTTCGACGGCACGGCCGTGACGGTCTACCTGTCCGGCTCGATCCGCCCGGCGGGGGTGTGCGACATCCCGCGCATCGAGGCCCAACTCACGCAGACTGCCGTCGCGTCGGTGGGCGCCATCCGCGCCGAGGTCTACGTCAACGGCGTGAGGCTCGCCGAGGCACTACGCCTCCAGTAGCGCAACTGATCAACAGATGTTGCCTTATCGGCAACTGCCGGCTGTATCCTGAAGGTGTGAGCCACGAAACACTTGATGCCGGCGCAGTGCAGTTGCCGGCCGAAGCCATTGATGCCATCGAACGCGCGGCCACGTCCGCCCACCGCGCCGCCCATCCCCACGAGGCGCTGTTTTCGGAGCGCGCAGCCAACATTAAGCAGTCAGCGGTGCGGGACGTTTTCGACATTTCGATGCGCCCCGGACTGGTGTCCCTTGCCGGGGGCAGTCCGTACCTGCAATCCCTTCCGCTTGAGCGGCTGGCCGCCACGGCGGCAAGCATCATCGCCAACGAAGGGCTCACGGCCCTGCAGTACGGCGGCGGGCAGGGCACGGAAGAACTGCGCACCCAGATCTGCGAGGTGATGGCAGCAGAAGGAATCCTGGACGCGGTCCCGGAGAATGTGGTGATCACCGCAGGCTCCCAGTCGGCCCAGGATGTGGCCACCAAGGTCTTCTGCAACCCGGGCGACGTGGTGCTGGTCGAGAACCCCACCTACGTGGGTGCCCTCAATACGTTTGAGGCGTACCAGGTGGAGGTGGCCACCGTGGAAATGGACGACGACGGCCTGGTGCCTGAGCTGTTGGAGGCCCGGATCGCCGCCCTCCAGACAGCCGGGAAGAACATTAAGTTCCTCTACACCATCCCCAACTTCAACAACCCCTCAGGAATCACCCTGGCCGGGGAACGCCGCCAGCGGGTTGTTGATATATGCCGGAACGCGAATATTCTCGTGCTGGAAGACAACCCGTATGGGCTCCTCCGGTACAACGGGACACCGCTGGAACCGCTCCGCGCGGCCAACCCCGCCGATGTCATCTACATGGGATCGTTCTCCAAGATCTTCGCCCCTGGTCTCCGCATCGGCTGGGCATTGGTCCCGGAGCACCTCCAGCGGCGCTACTACCTGGCATCCGAATCTGTGACGCTGTGCCCGCCGACGCTGAACCAGATGCTGGTGTCCGCCTACCTCAGGGACTATGACTGGAAGGGCCAGATCGAGACCTACCGGGATCTGTACGCCGAACGATGCACGGCGATGTTGGCCGCCCTGGACGAATACATGCCAGCCGGCACCAGCTGGACAAGCCCGGAAGGCGGCTTCTTCGTCTGGGTCACGCTGCCGGCAGGCGTGGATACCTATCCCCTGCTGCAGAAGGCGATCGAAGCCGGTGTTGTCTTTATCCCCGGGGCTGCCTTCACTCCGTCCGATTCGCCGTCCAATAAGCTGCGGCTGGCGTTCAGCGCGGTGCCGCCCAACGCCATCAAGGAAGGCGTCCGCCGTTTGGCCCCGGTACTGCGCGAAGCCCTTGCAGCGCTGTAACGTTGGCCGGACTGAGTGTGGCCACGATTGATACTGAACAAGGAGTACAAAGCATGAGCGGAATTATTGTTGTCGGCGTTGACGGCAGCGGCACCGCCAAGAAGGCCGCCGAATCGGCGCGGGATCTCGCCGCCGCCCTGGGCGCCTCGCTGCACGTCGTCTCAGCCTTCGACAGCGACCGCACCGAGGTCTTCGGCACGGGCAGCGACCAGTGGATCGTTTCCGACGCCGACGGTGCCGAGCATGTTGCCAAGACAGTGGCCGAGGCCCTGGCCGGCTCCACCAAGGTGACCTACTCGGCCGCCCGCGGCAAGCCTGCCGAAGCGCTCATCAAGGAAGCCGAGCGCCTGGACGCCAAGATGATCGTGGTGGGCAACCGGCGGATGCGCGGCATTGGCCGGGTCCTGGGAAGCGTGGCCAACAGCGTGGCCCACAACGCCACCTGCGACGTCTATATCGCCAACACCTACGACGCCGACTA
>NZ_JAKFFD010000221.1:0-20171 GCF_036675385.1 Pseudarthrobacter sp.
CTCCTCGGCGAGCCGGCCTTCCATAAACGCGCGGGCGTACATGCCGGGGGAGGCGTGGCCCTGGAAGAAGACCTGGTCACCGCCGCCGGAGTGGTCCTTGCCGCGGAAGAAGTGGTTGAAGCCGACCTCGTACAGGGTGGCGGCCCCGGCGTAGGTGGAGATGTGCCCGCCCACCCCGATGTTCGGCCGCTGCGCCCGGTGCACCATGATCGCGGCGTTCCAGCGCATGTACGCCCGGTACCGGCGCTCGAACTCTTCGTTGCCGGGGAACGGAGCTTCCTGGTCCACCGGGATGGTGTTCACATAGTCCGTGGTGGTCACCATCGGCACGCCGACGCTCTGCGCGCCGGCGCGCTGCAGCAGGCTCCGCATGATGTATTGGGCACGCTCCGTGCCCTGTTCCCTGATCAGTGCATCCAGGGACTCAGCCCATTCGGCGGTCTCTTCCGGATCACGATCAGGCAGCTGGTTTGTCAACCCGCTGAGGATATGGGAGGTATCTTCTCCTGCAGCCACGTCCAACCTCTCTTTGCGCGCATGCATCGGCGCCCACATGCCGGGCAGGGTGACTGTCCGGCATGAATGCGACGTGTGCGACGTATCGGTTACAACAGCCCGGTCATGTGCGCCGGGCAGGGTCCTATCACGCCTATGTCTGCCGTTGAGTTCCAGGCGGTCGCCCCGCAGGCATAGTTGTCACCAGTCACTCTAGCTGTGACTCCAGCGCGATGCGTAGCCGCGTCCATGGCGTCCCTGTTGTATTTCGCCGTCATACTGGTTGTGTGACGAAAGCCGCTGCAACGCAGGCTGACGGCGCCGGATGTGACGCAGAATATGGCGGATCGCGGTGGTGGCAGCTTGAAGCGCAGGCACAAAGGGTGTTGGCTGGGAGTAATGGAAATCACTATGCGAATTGCATGTATTAGGCATTGGAGGAACACGTGAGCGAGGCCGACGCCGCCACTTCGGTAAATGTGGCGGAAAAATTGGGTTTCAAAAACGGGGATCTGATTCAGGAGTTCGGTTACGACGACGACGTCGATTTCGACTTACGTGATGATATTGAGGACCTGACAGGGTCCGAGCTCCTGGACGAGGACGACCACGACGTTGTTGACGCCGTCATTTTTTGGTGGCGGGACGGCGACGGGGATCTGGTCGACAGCCTCATGGATTCCCTGACCACCCTGAGCGAAACCGGGGTTGTTTGGGTGTTGACGCCAAAGTCCGGGCGCACCGGGTACGTGTCGCCGGCGGAAATCCAGGAAGCGGCGCCCACTGCGGGCCTGCACCTCACCACCTCGGCAGGTGTGTCAAAGGACTGGAGTGCCGCCCGCCTGGTCAGCAGGAAGAACAAGTGACGGCAGCTCTTGCCGTAGCCGGGCAGACTGTTCCGGCGGTGGGGGAGCTTGCCCCGGACTTTGAGCTGGTAAACCAGTTCGGAGAACCTGTCCGGCTATCCACTTTCCGCGGGCAGAACGTTGTGCTGGTGTTTTATCCGTTTGCTTTTTCGGGTGTCTGTACCGGCGAGCTCTGCGAAATCCGGGACAACCTGGCCGCGTTCGAGGATGCCAGGGCCACTGTCCTGGCCGTGTCCGTGGACAGCAAGTTCAGCCTGCGGGCTTATGCCGAGAAGGAAAGCTACGGCTTTGACCTTCTGGCTGACTTCTGGCCGCACGGCGCTGTCGCTTCCGCCTATGGAGTCTTCGACCCGGAGAGCGGCATGGCTGGGCGCGGGACGTTCATCATCGATGCAGCAGGAACAATCCGCTACGTTGTGGTGAATCCGCGTGGGCAGGCCCGCGAGCTCGCCGAGTACCAGGATGCTCTGGCAGGTCTGGAACAGGCCTGAGGCCGCATGGACCAGCAGCGGCACGGCATCGGCCTGACGGGCTTCGCCAGCCTGCCGGCCGCTGACCCTGCCGCGTTGTCCAGTGCGGACCTTCAGGGGCTTGAACGCGTCCGGGAGCTTTTGTCCGGCAAGCGGCTGGCCTTACTGACCGGCGCAGGGCTGAGCACCGATTCGGGCATCCCGGATTACCGCGGGCCGGACGCCGTGCCACGTTCGCCCATGACGTACCAGGAGTTTGTGCGCGACGACGCCAACCGCCAGCGCTATTGGGCGCGGAACCATATTGGCTGGTCCCACTTGCGGCACGCAGATCCAAACCCTGGGCACACTGCGGCCGCAGAACTTGAGCGGCGGGGCCTGCTCACTGGGTTGATCACCCAGAACGTCGACCGGCTGCATGAAGACGCCGGCAGCCGGAATGTCATTGACCTCCACGGCCGTTATGACCGGGTGGTCTGCCTCGATTGCAAGCGCACCTACACGCGTCGCCTGCTGGCCGGGGTGCTCGAAGAACTCAATCCCGGCTTCCTGGCGCGCGCCACAACTTCCGGCCTGGTGGAAATGGCGCCCGACGCCGACGCCACTGTTGAGGACATTGCTCTGATCAGCAGTTTTGTGGTCGCTGCCTGCCCCGCCTGCAGCGGAATTCTCAAGCCCGACTTTGTCTACTTCGGCGAGAACGTGCCCAAAGAACGCGCAGAAGCCGCCTACACGATGGTGGACATTTCAGAGGCATTGCTTGTTGCCGGTTCATCGCTGACCGTGATGAGCGGACTGCGGTTCGTCCGTCACGCGGCGAAGGACGGCAAGCCTGTGGTGATCATCAACAGGGGCGGTACCCGGGGCGACCAGTACGCCACCATCAAGCTCGACGCCGGCGTCAGCGAGGCACTGACCTGGCTCGCCGCCGAACTCCCTGATCTTTGACCGTTCGGGGCCGACGGTGTCGATTGGCTTTTCGTCCCGCCCGTCAGGTAGAGTTTATGTTCGTTGGTTGACGCGCTGAGGTGCGAAAAACCGGCAGTTTGGGTCTTTAGCTCAGCTGGTAGAGCGCCACGTTTACACCGTGGATGTCATCGGTTCGATCCCGGTAGGACCCACCACCAAACCCTGTTGTTCCTGGCCCGACCTGCCGGGAACAACGGGGTTTTTTGTTGCCCGTACAGGGCCGCGCTGGCTCAATACCGCTAGGGGCGGCGCCATATTGTCGGTGGCTGTCCCTAGTGTTCCCGCTATGGAATATGTGGTGGTGAAGACGGCCAAGGACGGGAGCCCGACGGCGGTGGTCAGCAACGGCAGGGAATGGGCCGTCGGTGCCGACGCAGTGAGATGGTTTGAGCGTGTGAGCTGGTGGGAGGCGCAGCGGCGAATGCCCAAAGGTCTGGGCCGCGTGGACGTTGAGGTCTTGCAGGTCCAGGTGCGGCTGGGCCGCAATCCGCAGTCCGCGCTGACCACCATGGTGCTGGAGCGCGACGGCCTTGGTGGCGGCTGGAGGCTGAGGGAATCCGTGGTGGACGTCGCCTGAACCCGGTGGCCAAGGCCATGGCAACATTCAGGCATTGGAAAACCCTCCACCGCGACTATTGGGGGATGCCGCGGTGGAGGGTCTGAAATGAATATACCGTGAACTTCCTGAAACAAACAAATGCCACGCGGACCACGCGTGCGTGGCGCGGTTGACGGCGCCTTGGCCGGGCCTTAAATCGCGCCTAAGCCATTATGATGGTTAGTGTTCAGCAGAATGAACGCATCTACGCGAAGCGCCCCGGCGTGCCGATCGAAGGAGAATCATGGCCGATTCCCGCACTTCCCGCTCCTCCGAGGGTTTGGGGAGCACATCGCCGGCGCCGGCGGTCACGCGTGCCGCCGCCGTCATGGACGCCTTGTCAGCCTCGGCGACGGGGCGGCTGACACTGAGCGACCTGGCCCGCGAGCTGGGTATCCCCAAGTCGTCCACCTCCAACCTGTTGCTGGCGTTGGAAGAAGCCCGGCTGATCAGCCGCCAGGGCGCCGAATTCACCCTGGGCCGCAAGCTCGTGGAACTCGGCGCCGCCTATCTCAGCCGGCTCGACGAAGTACAGGAGTTCTACCGGTTCTGCGAGCAGGCGCCGACCCTTTCCGGGGAGACGGTACGCATAGCCATGCTGGACGGAACCAACGTGATCTACTTGGCCCGCTACGAGGGTCATCCGGCGGTCCGGCTGACGTCCAACATCGGCGACAAGATGCCTGTGTCCCTGTGTGCCGTCGGCAAGGCCCTGATTGCCCGCCTTCATGACCACGACGTCGACGCAATGTTTTCCGATGACGCCCAACTTCCGGTGCTGACCCCGAAGTCCCTCCGCACCGGGGCCGAATTGAAGGCACAGCTCACAACCATCCGTGAACAGGGCTATGCGTTCGAAGATGAGGAATCCACTACCGGAGTGGTCTGCCTGGCTGTGGCCGTGCCTACGCGCGGCGCCCACGGCCCGAGCCTTGGGTTGTCAGTCACGGCCCTTAAAGCCACATACTCCGCGGAGCAGGGTGCCCAGATGGTCAAGGAACTGAACGAGCTGGCGCGGTCCCTGGGCAACCCCATGGGCTGAGTGCCCCCGCTCTGGCGGCCCTATTTAACGTTCATCACCCCGGTTGTGAACAAAAAACCCGTCAACCACTTGCTGCGTGTTCAACTTGCTGTACTCTGTTCAATATAGTGATCGACACCACGGCGTGTCCTCGCTATCCCACCAGGCCAACGGGGGCCTGGAGTGTTTTTGAGGGAGTTCTTGTGACAACTCGTACTAAATCACCGCAGACTGACATGGACGGCGCCGTCGTCGATCCGGAGCAGCTGCGAAGGGCAACTCTTGCCAGCTCAGTAGGCTCCGCACTGGAGTACTACGACTTCTACATCTACGGCCTCGCCTCGGCCTTGATCTTTGGGCCGCTCTTCTTCTCACCGCTGGGGGAAAGCGGCGCCGTGATCGCGTCGTTCGCCACCTATGGTGTGGGCTTCGCAGCCCGGCCGTTCGGCGGCATCGTCTTCGGCTACATCGGTGACCGGTTCGGCCGGAAGATGGTCCTGATCCTGACCATCGGCCTGATGGGCATGGCCAGCTTCGCCATCGGGCTACTGCCCACCTTTGAACAGGCGGGAATGGTCGGCGCAGTGCTCCTGGTGGCCCTTCGGATCCTTCAGGGCCTGGGCGCTGGCGCCGAGCAGGCAGGCGCCACCACCCTGATCTCAGAAGTGGCCCCGCGCCGTCGTCGTGGATTCTTCGCCGCGCTGCCGTTCGTCGGCATCCAGCTGGGCACCCTGCTCGGCGCAGGCACCTTCGCCCTGATGGCACTGGCCGACAAGGAAGTGCTGCAGGGCTGGCTGTGGCGCGTTCCGTTCCTGGCGAGCGTCATCCTGATTGTCATCGCGGTCTTCATCCGACTCCGGCTCAAGGAAACGCCGGTCTTCCAGGAACTGGAAAAGCACAAAGCCGTGGTCAAGAACCCCGTTGTACAGATCTGGAAGCACTCGAAGAAAAACGTGCTCATCGGCATCGGCCTGCGGATGGGAGAAAACGGAAACTCCTCCATTTACTCCGCCCTCCTGGTGTCCTTCATCAGCATGCCCGCCGGAATCTTCGCCGGCGACAAGTTCATCGGCCCCACCGGCCTCCTCATTGCCGCTGGATTCGCAGCGGTCATGGTGGTCACCTTCGGCGCCCTTTCCGACCGTTTCGGACGCGTTCCTGTATACCGCTACGGCGCCCTCTTCCAGGCCGTCATCGCCCTGCCGGCCTTCTACCTGGTCACGCTCGGCAGTGTCACCCTCGTCTGGGTGGTCATGGTGGTGGGCATTTCACTCGGCGTGCAGTCCATGCTCGGTCCGCAGTGCGCCATGCTGCCGGAACTCTTCGGCTCCCAGCACCGCTTCACCGGCGTGGCGCTGAGCCGTGAACTCTCCGCCGTCCTGGCCGGCGGGTTCGCACCCATGATCGGTGTGGCCCTCCTGGCCGCGACCGGCCATTCCTGGCTGGTTCCCGCCATCTACTCCCTGGTCCTGGCGCTGATCTCCTTCGGCACCACCTTCTTCACCCCGGAAACCAACGGCCGGGACCTGCTCCTGGTGGAGGACGCACGCTAGGCACTCCACCCACGCAATAGGCGGCCTCCCCTTGATAGGGAGGCCGCCTATTTCCGTGCCGCTCATTAGTTGGGCGCCGCTGCTCAGCGCAAATATGTAACTATCTGGCCGCCGCCAGCACGCCGACAGCACGCGGACACAACTGCTGGACACAAAAGAGCCCCTGCTGCGGATTCCTGTTTCCAAGATCCGCGGCAGGGGCTCTGTGGTGCGGGCCGGGGCCTGCGCCTTAGTAGAAGTGGACCGGGTCCACCAGGTGGGGGAGGTCGCCGCCGTCGAGGAACGTGCGCAGGTTGCTGCAGAATCGCTCCGCGATCAGGCGGTTCTCCGCGGCACTGAGCGCCGACGTATGCGGTGACACCATGACCCTGGGGTGGTTCCACAGCGGGCTGTCCAGGGGGAGCGGTTCCACGGCAAAGACATCGAGGCAGGCGTAGGAGACCTGGCCGTTGTCCAGGGCCTCCAGCAGGGCGTCCTCGTCCACCACGGTGCCGCGGCCCACGTTCACAAACACCGTTCCCGGCTTCATCGCGGCAAACACCGCACGGTTGAAGAGCTTCTCCGTGTACGGCGTGCCGGGCAGCGTATTGACGACGGCGTCCGCCGAGGCGAGCAGCCCGGGCAGTCCGTCGTTGCCGGCAACCTGCTCGATTCCTTCGATCGGCTCAACATTCCGCTTGGTGCCGCTGACCGTCATGCCCAGGGCGCGGGCGATCCGGGCGGTCTCCAGACCGATTTCGCCCAGGCCGGTCACTACCAGCGTGGAACCGTTGACCAGGCGCGTGGGGGTCCGAAGCTCGGGCCACACCTTGGCCGCCTGGTCCTGGGCCAGCTCGGCGCTGCGCTTGAAGCCGTTGAGGATTCCCAGCGCAGCGAATTCTGCCAGCGGCAGGGCGTGGACGCCGGCGGAGGTGGTCACCTTGAATTTGAGGAGGGTTTCCTGGTCCAGCCCGGATGCCTTGACGGCGCCGCCGGCGCCGGCGGCCATGGCGTGGACCCACTGGAGCCGTGGATTCTCGCGCGCGATGCGGGCCAGGCCCGCGGGGCTCTCATTGGGCAGGCCGTACAGGACCTGCGCCTTGTTGAGCATGGCCCAGTACTGCTCCTCCTGCGCGGGAGTGCGTTTGAAGTCCGGATCCCCGGAGTGGTCGGCCGGAAAACGCTCGGGCGGAAGCAGGTCCGGCTCATAGAGGACAGTTACGGAGGGGTCTACGGCGCGGATGCGGTCCACCAGCTCTGCTTCGAGCGGGACGGCGATCGCGACGGTGGTTAGAGTCGTCATAGTGTTCATCATACTGAATAGCGGCTAGGATATTGGACAGATTTCCCTTCATTAACCACACAACGATGTGAGTCGAGGCCTAGATATGGAAGACAGAACAGCGGGCTTTGTAGGCCTGGGGCTGATGGGGCTGCCCATGGCAGCGAATCTGGTCCGCGCTGGCTGGGCGGTCACCGCCTGGAACAGATCCGAAGCTCCCCTCCAGGAATTCGTGGCGCAGGGTGGCCACTCCGCGCCCGACGTTGCATCCCTGCGGGACCTGCCAATCATCGCCTTTATGCTCCCGGACCTGTCCTTCATCGAGGAGGCCTCGGCGGGGCTGCTGGCGAGCTGGGATGAAAATCCGCCGCAGGACGGCACTACTGTGGTAGTCACAAGCTCCGTCTCACCCGCGAAGGTCCAGGACTTCGGACGGCGGGTCAGCGAGGCAAGCCACGGCCGCGCCACAGTGGTGGATGCACCGGTCAGCGGCGGGACCAAGGGCGCGACCGACGGCACCCTGGCCATCATGGCCGGCGGCACCGCGGACGACTTCCGGCGGCTCGAGCCTTTCTTCAGCGCGATGGGAACCACTGTCAGGCGCATGGGCCCGCTGGGCGCAGGATCGCTCGCCAAGGCCTGCAACCAGCTCATTGTAGGAACCACGACGGCGGCGCTCGCCGAAGCGGCCGAGCTCGCCGAGCGCTCCGGGATGGATCCGGCGGCGCTGTTCGACGTCCTCGCCGGCGGCCTTGCCGGCAGCCGTGTTCTGGAGAATGTGGGACCGCGTCTGGTCCGGAAGGACTACACACCAACAGGCCCGGCGAAGTTTATGCATAAGGACCTGTCCTTTGTGCTCGAATCAGCCCGGGCGGCCGGCGCTGCCGTGCCGATGGCGTCGGCCGCCGTCGAGCTTTACGCCGAACTCAAGCGCCAAGGCCTTGGCGATCAGGACCTTGCCGTGGTCCGCCAGGCCATTTCGAATCTGAGCGACAACACCAATATCGCGGAACCAGTGGAAGCCGCAACGAAAGGGACAGCTGCACCATGAGTGGACTTTTTGATCTGACGGGGCGGGTTGCCCTGGTGACGGGTTCGAGCCGGGGGATTGGCAACGCGTTGGCGCGGGCGTTGGCGGAGGCGGGGGCGACGGTGGTGCTGAACGGGATCAACGCGGAGCGGTTGAAGGCTGCGGAGGCGGCGATGGCCGCGGACTTCGCGCCGGGGCGGGTCCATGGTGTCGCGTTTGATGTCACCAGTGATGCCGAGGCTGCCCGGGGTGTTTCGTGGGTGGAGGAGCATGTGGGGCCGTTGCAGATCCTGGTGAACAATGCCGGGATCCAGCACCGGGTGCCGATGCTGGAGCTCGATGTCGCGGATTGGGAGCGGGTGATCAGGACGGATCTGACGAGCGCGTTCCTGGTGGGGCGGGAGGCCGCCCGGCACATGATCCCGCGGGGCAGGGGCAAGATCATCAATATCTGTTCGGTGCAGACGGACCTGGCCCGGCCCACGATCGCCCCGTATGTGGCGGCGAAGGGAGGGCTGCGGAACCTGACCCGGGCGATGACGGCGGAGTGGGCGGGCTCCGGGCTGCAGATCAACGGGATCGCCCCGGGCTATATCCATACCGAGATGACGCAGAACCTGGTGGACGATGAGCAGTTCAATGCCTGGATCCTGGGCCGGACCCCGGCGCACCGGTGGGGCACGGTCCAGGACCTGGCCGGCCCGGCGGTGTGGCTGGCTTCGGACGGGTCGGATTTTGTGAACGGGCAGACGATCTTTATCGACGGCGGAATGACGGTGGTGGTCTGATGGGCGCTCCAGCAGTGGCTCAGGGGACCGAAGCAACAGCCCTGCCTGCGCCGGGATTGCCGGTGTCGGGTTTGGCGGTGGTGGCGCATGCGGCCGGGGATCTGCGGATCGAGGAGGTCCCGCTGGGTGCGCCGGCCGCGGACGAGGCCGTGGTGGAGGTTGCGTACGGCGGGATCTGCGGGTCGGACCTGCATTACTGGCTGCACGGGGCGGCGGGCGAATCCATCCTGAGGGCGCCGCTGGTGCTGGGGCATGAGATTTCCGGGACCGTTGTGGTGGCCGCGGCGGACGGGACCGGCCCGGCCGCGGGCACCCCGGTCGCGGTCCACCCCGCCACCCCGGGCCCGGTGGCGGGGGAGGTGCGGTGGCCTGCGGACCGGCCCAACCTGTCCCCGGGCTGTACGTACCTGGGCAGCGCGGCACGGTTCCCGCACACCGACGGGGCGTTCGCCCGGTACGTGAACCTGCCCGCGAGGATGCTGCGGGCGCTCCCGGCCGGGGTGGATCTGCGGACCGCGGCACTGATCGAACCCGCGGCCGTGGCCTGGCACGCCGTCGCCCGTGCCGGGGACGTGGCGGGCAAGAGCGTGCTGGTGATCGGCTGCGGCCCGATCGGCGCCCTGGCGGTCGCGGTCCTCAAACGTGCCGGCGCGGCCCGGATCACCGCCGTCGATGTCCATGCCAAACCGTTGGAGATCGCTACCGCAGTCGGCGCGGATCAGACCCTGCAGGCCGTCGACACGGACGCGATCGCCGCCGTGCAGGCGGACGTGGTCATCGAGTCCTCGGGCAGCCACCACGGCCTGGCCTCGGCCATTCAGGGCGCGGGGCGCGGCGGGACCGTGGTCATGGTCGGGCTGCTGCCCACCGGGCCGCAGCCGGTCCTGATCTCCCTGGCCATCACCCGGGAACTGGACCTGCGCGGGTCCTTCCGCTTCAACAACGAGATCGACGACGTCATCACCGCCCTCGCCGACCGCACCCTGAACATCGGCCCCGTCATCACCCACGAATACCCCCTCAGCCAAGGCCTGGAAGCCTTCGAAACCGCCAGGAACTCCGCCGCATCAGGAAAAGTACTCCTCAACTTCCAACCGGAATAGCACGATAAGAACGCGCTGGTTCTGGCTGGTTCTGGGCGCGGTCAGCTCCGGCGGACGGGAAGGAACACCCGGGGCTGGTCCGTCCACGTTCCGGACAGCCGGGAGGTTGTGCGGCGCATGATCTGTTCAGAAGCGGCCCGGGCCGTGGCGGCGCGCCCGGCGGCAACCGCTTCGGCGAGATCGACGTGCCACTGCAGCGCCCCCTCATGGGGGTGGTCCGGCATTAGTCCGTGGACCGTGCGCCCCGTCAGGGTCTCCGCCACCTGCCCCATCAGGTTGGCGAACATTTCGTTCCCCGATCCGGATAGCAGGACCGAGTGAAAGGCGATGTCCAGCTCCAGGAACTTCTGCGCGTCCCCGGAGTGGCCGGCGTCGCGCAGGGCATGGGCAATGTCCACCAGCTCACGCCGGAGCTGCGCCGGTGCGTTGTTCGCGGCCAGCTCGGCCGCAGCAGGCTCGACGGCCGAGCGCAGTTCGATCAGTGACCGCAGCTGGGCCCCGCGGGCGTCGCTGGACAGCCGCCAGCGGATGACCTGGGCATCGAAGGGGTTCCAGCGGCTCGGCGGCAGCACCCGGATCCCCACCCGCTTGGTGGTTTCCACGAGGCCCAGGGACTGAAGGACCCGCACGGCCTCGCGGACCACGGAACGCGAAACCTGCAGTTCTTCCTCAAGGTGCTCGGCCAGCATGATGTGTCCGGTGGGCAGCTCGCCCGTGATGATCCGGGTGCCTAGGTTCTCGATGGCACGGTGGTGCAGGCTGGTCGACATGGACTCAAGCCTAAACTGGGATTGACTGGGCCCGTTCCACAAAGTGGGCACCGCTTCCCTCACGCCGATTGAATATATATGCTTTATTAGGATCCATCGGTTCGTGACAGCGTGCTTCGCAGCGAACGCGGAGCCATCTGCACATCCATTGCACAACGAAATTGGAGTTTTGATGTCTGCACACATCGGTGTCACCGGCCTTGCGGTGATGGGCGCCAACCTGGCCCGCAACCTGGCCCGCAACGGCTTCACCGTTGCCTTGCACAACAGGTCCGTCGAAAAGACTGACGCGCTGCTCGAAAAGCACGGCACGGACGGCGACTTCGTCCGCACCGAAACGCTGCAGGAACTTGTTGACTCGCTGGAGAAGCCCCGCCGCGTCCTGATCATGGTCAAGGCCGGCAAGCCGGTTGACTCCGTCATCGAGCAGCTTGAACCCCTGCTGGAGGCCGGCGACATCATCATCGACGCCGGAAACTCCCACTACGAGGACACCCGCCGTCGCGAAGCCGCGCTGGCGAAGAAGGACCTGCACTTCGTCGGCATTGGCGTCTCCGGCGGTGAGGAAGGTGCCCTGAACGGCCCGTCCATCATGCCCGGTGGTTCCAAGGAGTCCTATGACGCCCTCGGCCCGCTGCTCGAAAAGATCTCCGCGCACGTCGACGGCAAGCCCTGCTGCGCCTGGATCGGCACCGACGGGGCCGGCCACTTCGTCAAGATGGTCCACAACGGCATCGAATACGCCGACATGCAGGTCATCGGCGAAGCCTTCGACCTCCTCCGCTCCGGCGCCGGCATCGAACCCGCTGACCAGGCCAAGATCTTCGAAGAGTGGAACAAGGGCGAACTCGCCTCCTTCCTGATCGAAATCTCCGCCGAGGTCCTGGGCCACGTTGACACCCGCACCGGCAAGCCGTTTGTCGATGTTGTGGTGGATGCCGCAGGCCAGAAGGGCACCGGACGCTGGACGGTCATTTCGGCGCTGGAGCTTGGTTCCCCGACGTCGGGCATCGCCGAGTCGGTCTTCGCCCGCGCCCTGTCATCGCAGTCCGAGCAGCGCAAGATCGCCCAGGAACTGCTCGCCGGTGAGGAAATCGCCGTCGACGTTCCGGACACCTTTGTTGAGGACGTCCGCCAGGCGCTGTACGCGTCCAAGCTGGTTTCCTACGCCCAGGGCCTGGACATGCTGACCTCAGCAGCCAAGGAATACGGCTGGGACCTCAAGCTGGACGAGATCGCTTCGTTGTGGCGCGGCGGCTGCATCATCCGTGCAGAGCTGCTCAAGGAAATCACCAACGCCTACGCCGCCGAAGACAAGCCGGCCAACCTGCTGTTCGCCCCGGCGTTTACCAAGGCCATCGCCGAGGTCCTGCCGGCATGGCGCCGCGTGGTCTCCACCGCCGTCCAGCTCGGCATCCCCGTGCCGGTCTTCTCCTCTTCACTGGCCTACTACGACGGCCTGCGCCGCAAGCGCCTGCCGGCCGCAGTGATCCAGGGCCAGCGTGACCTCTTCGGCGCGCACACCTACGGCCGCGTCGACGCTGAGGGCACGTTCCACACCCTGTGGGGCGAGGACAAGTCCGAAATCGAAGCAGTGGACACGCACTAATCCCCATGCTCTGATTGCATCAAGCTGCAAACCCTGCGGCCGGCACTTCCCGGATATTCTGGGAGCTGCCGGCCGTTGGCGTTTCCGGCACCAGCCGCGGTGTCCGTCCATCCAAGGAGTCAGAATGCCCAAGCCAGTCGCATTTGTTACGGGAGCCTCCACGGGTATCGGCTTCGAGGCAGCGAAGAAGCTCAGCAGCCATGGCTTCATCGTCTACGCCGGCGCCCGCCGCGTGGACAGGATGGAGCCGCTGAAAGCGCTTGGCGTCCAAGTCCTGGCACTGGACGTGACGGACGACGACTCGATGCGTGCCGCCGTCGGCCGTGTCCTGGAAGAACGCGGGCGGATTGACGTTCTGGTCAACAACGCCGGCTACGGGTCCTACGGGGCGCTGGAACTGGTGGACCTGGCCGAAGGCCGGCGCCAATTTGAGGTGAATGTCTTTGGCCTTGCCAGGATGACGCAGCTGGTCCTGCCGGCCATGCGGAGTGCGGGCCGGGGCAGGATCATCAACATCTCGTCCATCGGCGGAAAATTCTACGAGCCCCTCGGTGCCTGGTACCACGCCACGAAGTTCGCCGTGGAGGGCATGAGCGATGCGCTGCGGCTGGAACTCAAGCCGCACGGCATCGACGTAGCCATCATTGAACCGGCAAGTACGCTCAGCGAATGGGGCCGGATTTCCGCTGACGGGCTGCTGGCCAGCAGCGGCGAGGGGCCGTACGCTGCCCAGGCAACGCATATGGCGAATGTCCTGGCGTCCACGGACAGGCTTGAGACGTCAACGCAGCCGGCCGTGATTGCTGCGGCTGTACTGCACGCGGCCACGGCTGCGCGTCCCCGGACCCGGTATCCGGTGGGCAGGGGAGCGGCAGCCATTCTGGGCCTGCGGCGCGTCCTGCCGGACCGGTTCTATGACGCGGTGGTCATGGCAGTCCTGAAGCGCGTTGCGGGGTAGAGGCTGCAGTAACGGGTCAGATCCGGTATTCGATGTCGTACTCGGCCGGATCCACTGCGGGTTTGGTTTCGCGCTGGGCATCGCGGTGGCGCCACTTGGCGGGCACGCCGGTGACAATCGATTCCGGCGGCGCGTCCTTGACCACCACGGCGTTGGCGCCCACGGCGCTGTCCCGGCCGATGGTGATGGGTCCCAGGATCTTGGCTCCGGCACCGATGGTGACCCGGTCCTCAATGGTGGGGTGGCGCTTGACCTTGGCCAGGGAGCGGCCGCCCAACGTGACACCATGGTAGATCATCACGTCTTCGCCTATTTCGGCGGTCTCGCCGATGACCACACCCATGCCGTGGTCGATAAAGAAGCGTCGGCCGATCGTGGCGCCGGGATGGATCTCGATTCCGGTCAGGAAGCGGCCCAGCTGCGACACCAGCCGCGCCGGGAACCGCAGCCCCGGGTTCTGCCACATGCGGTGCGTCAGCCGGTGGATCCAGATGGCGTGCAGCCCCGAATAGGCGAAAAAATTCTCAAAAGAACCTCGAGCCGCCGGGTCGTGTGACCGGGCGGCGTCGAGGTCTTCCTTCAGTCTTGCGAAAAAGCCCACAAAGTTCTTTCTACAGGAAACGGGGCGACAACGGGCTGATCAGCCGCGGATGTCGTCATAGAGCACGGTGGAGATGTAACGCTCACCGAAGTCGCAGACAACCGCCACGATCAGCTTGCCGGCATTCTCCGGACGCTTGGCCAGTTCCAGGGCACCCCAGACGATGGCGCCGGAGGAGATGCCGCCGAGGATGCCTTCCTTGACGCCGAGTTCACGGGCGACGCGGACGGAATCCTCCAAGGTGGCGTCCAGTACTTCGTCGTAGACGTTGGTGTCCAGGATTTCCGGGATGAAGTTCGCACCGATGCCCTGGATCTTGTGCGGCCCGGGAGCGCCGCCGTTCAGGATGGCGGAGTCCTTCGGCTCGATGGCCACAATCTGGACGTCAGGATTGCGTTCCTTCAGGACCTGGCCGACGCCGGTGACGGTTCCGCCGGTGCCGATTCCGGCGACGAAGATGTCCACCTTGCCGTCGGTGTCGGACCAGATTTCCTCGGCGGTGGTGGTGCGGTGGATCTCAGGGTTGGCCTCGTTGGCGAACTGCTGGGCCCAGATGGAGTTCTCCGTGTTGGCCACGATTTCCTGGGCCTTTTCCACGGCGCCGCGCATGCCCTCGGAACCCGGGGTCAGCACAATCTCGGCACCGAACGCCCGCAGCATAACGCGGCGCTCGGTGGACATGGTCTCGGGCATGGTCAGGATGACCTTGTAGCCGCGGGCAGCACCCACCATGGCCAGGGCGATGCCGGTGTTGCCGGAGGTGCCTTCAACGATGGTGCCGCCGGGCTTGAGGGCGCCGGACTTCTCGGCGGCGTCAACGATGGCCACGCCGATGCGGTCCTTGACGCTGTTGGCCGGGTTGTAGAACTCCAGCTTGACGGCCACAGTGGCGCCCAGGCCCTCGGTGAGCCGGTTCAGGCGGACCAGCGGAGTGCCGCCGACCAACTGCGTTACATCGTCATAGATCCGTGCCATGTAGATATGCCTATCTCTCAAGAGTGAATGCTGAGGTCAGCCTAACGATGGCTGAGTGGCCGCTGCTAAGCATTAAGCCATGCAGAGTAATATTTCCTGGCCTTCGCGAGCTTCGGATTGATGATCACCTGGCAGTAGCCCTGCTCGGGATACTTGGCGTAATAGTCCTGGTGGACGTCCTCCGCCACATGGAACCGTGGCAGCCGGCTGACCTCGGTCACAATCGGGTGCGACCACAGAGCCTGGTTCCGTTCGATGGCTTCCTCGAAGAGAATCTTCTCCTCGGTGGTCTCATAGAACATGGACGAGCGGTACTGCGTGCCCACGTCGTAGCCCTGGCGGTTGAGCGTGGTGGGATCGTGCAGCGCGAAGAACATGTCCAGGATGACCTCGGCCGGGATGACGGACTCGTCGAAAGTGACCGCCACGACCTCAGCGTGGCCCGTGGTCCCGCCGCAGACGGAGTAGTAGTCCGGCCGGGGGTCATGGCCGCCCGTGTAGCCGGAAATCACCGAGGAGACCCCCTTGGTTTTCTGGTAGACAGCATCAAGGCACCAGAAGCAGCCCCCGCCAAGAACAAAAGTTTTCATGACCTCTTCAATGGTTGAGCGCGCCGGATGATTCCCTGACCACCCTACGAGACTTTGAATGATGCCGGGCAAACGGCCCGATGGGGTAAAACTGAGACTATGGAATCTGCAGACACCGGCGTTACAGATGCGGGCAAGCACGACGACGGTACCCATACTGGGGAGGACGCTGCGGCGGCTGGTCCGGCTGCTCCCACGCTGGGCCAGGTGCTGCTGGCGGTAGAGGAACTCTGGCCCGAGTCACTCGCCGAAAACTGGGACGAAGTAGGGCTCGTGGCCGGCCACCCCTCAGCGCCCGTGACCCGGGTGATGTTCGCCGTTGATCCCACGCTTACGGTGATCGAGGAAGCGGTGGAATGGGGTGCCGAGCTCCTGATCACGCACCACCCCTTGCTCCTCAAAGGCGTCACGTCGGTGGCCGCCACTACTGCCAAAGGGCAGGCCATCCACCGTCTCATCGAGTCCGGCACCGCACTCCTGACCGTCCACACCAACGGTGATTCCGCCGTCGGGGGCGTTTCCGACGTCCTGGCTGATGCGCTGGGACTGGAGGGCGTTGTCCCGCTGACGGTTGCCGCGAACGGCCTGCCCGAGGAAGGCATCGGACGCGTGGGTGATCTGGCGGACGTGATGAGCCTGGGCGACTTCGCGGCCAGGGTGTTCGGCATCCTGCCGTCGGTGGCCGGGGGAGTCCGCGTGTCCGGGGATAAGGATGGACTGGTGCGGCGTATTGCGGTTTGCGGCGGGGCGGGGGATTCCCTGTTCAACGAGGTGCGGGCCAACAACGCCGACGTCTACGTCACCGCCGACCTCCGGCACCATCCGGCGTCCGAAGCCCGGGAAGCGGCAGTGAACGGCCGGCCGTACCTGATTGACGTTTCGCACTTCGCCAGCGAATGGCTCTGGCTGCCCGCCGCTGCGTCGGCACTGGGCAATGTGCTCGCGGATCAGGGCCATGACGTCGAGATCCAGGTAAGCACCACCAACAGCGATCCGTGGGACTTCATTCTGACTCCGGGCTAAGCCTGGCGTGCGGGGTCCCCGAGTGACCCGAGCGAGCCTGGGGAGCACGCTAGGCGCTAGAGTCTATACAGCGCCGATACGGTGCCCGGCTTCGGCCGGATTGGATTTAGCGGAGGTAAATAGTGGCCAAGGCAGCACCGGCGGAACAGTTGAAGTTGCTCGAACTGCAGGGGCTGGACGCAAAGCTCAAGTCCCTCTCCAACCGCCGTCGCGCCCTGGAAACCGATCCTCGGATCGAGGACCTGCAATCAGCATTGTCCGTCGCCAACGGTGAACTCGGCTCCGCCAAGATGGCCGTCCATGACGCCGAAGCCGAGCTGAAGCGTGCCGAGGCCGACGTCGAACAGGTCGCCTCCCGCATCGCACGCGACGAAGCCCGGCTCAACAGCGGCACGGGGCTGTCCAAGGACCTCGTGGCGCTGCAGAAGGACATCGCCTCCCTCAACAGGCGCCGCTCCGACCTTGAGGACGTGGAGCTGGAAGTCCTGGAACGCCTGGATTCCTTGCGCGAACGGCAGGCTGCCCAGCAGCTCATCGTGGACAACGTCCAGGGATCGTTCGGCGGCATCCGCGCCGAACTCGATGAGGCCCTGGCCGAGGTGGCCGCCGAAGCTGCTGTTGTCCGCGGCAAGCGTGCCGAATTCGCTGCAGGACTCGACGCCGGGATGCTGGCAATTTACGAAAAGACGCTCGCTAAGCGTGGAGTGGGCGCCGCACGGTTGTTCCACGGAACCTCCGAGGCCTCAGGAATGAAACTGAGTCCTGGGGACCTCGCCGAGATCAAGGCCGCCTCCGACGACGACATCGTGTTCTGCCCGGACTCCGGCGCCATCCTGGTGCGTTCCGCAGAGTGGAACACCCCCGCCCCAACTGCCTAGCAGCCCATGTAGGTCGCAGCAGATGTCGTTGTGGGCGCGCCCATACCGACATCTGCTGCGACCTAGTTGGGAAGGATGATGTTCAGGGCGTGAGGCTTCCGCGCTGAACCGTCAACCAACTCCGCGTCCCATTTCTCGCGCGCGGCCTTCAGCAGCTGTACCGGGGTCTGCGGGGCGTTGCCGCGGCGGGCCAGCAGGTGCCGTGCCAGCTCGCCGCGCGTGTGTTTCGCGAAGTGGCTGACCACCTTGCGCACCCCGTTGACCTCGGTGAACACGTTGACGGCCACCGTCTGAGCCGGCGGCGGTGCCCATGCCACGGCATACGTGCTGGAGCGGCAGTCCACGAGCAGATGCCCGGACACCGACTCCGCGAGGGCTTCCGAAAGCTGCGGCTTCCAGAACGAGGCGAGCCGGCCGACGTCGGGCAGTGCCGTTCCCATCGACAGCCGGTAGGCGGGCACACGGTCGGCGAAGCGGATGGCACCCCACAGGGCCGAGATCACGAGCACCGAACCATCGGCCTTCCGGCGCTGCGCCGGGGTCAGCGTTTTGTAGCCGAGGGCGTCGTACAGAACGCCCGAATAGATCTGGTGCGCAGGGGCCGCCGGTTCGGCGTGGAGCCGGGTGTTGCGTTCGACGTCGTCCTGCAGCGATGCGCCGACGCCCAACAGCGCGAGGGCATCCTCATGCGCACTCACCGTCCCCAGGGCCTCCAGGACTTTGGCCCGGTAGGTGTTGAGTTCCGGAAAGCTCAGTGACGGCCAGTCGACGGCGGACCCGCGGACTGCGGGGGTCTTGCCCTCGGAGGGGGGAAGCAGAATCAGCACCGTACGATCCTACCGGCGACGGCGGTGCCCTCTACCGGCGGTAGACTGGGCTGCGGATGGGTTGACCAGGCGGCCGCGCGTCACGCAAGTGGCTCGAGGAACGTCCGGGCTCCGCAGGGCAGGGTGGTGGGTAACGCCCACTCGGGGTAACCCGCAGGCCAGTGCCACAGAGAACAGACCGCCTGCGTCTTCCGGCAACGGAAGCTCAGCAGGTAAGGGTGAAACGGTGGTGTAAGAGACCACCAGCTTCCCGGGTGACCGGGAAGGCTAGGTAAACCCCACCCGGAGCAAGGCCAGACAGGACACGTTTGAGGGCTGCCCGCCCGAGTGTCCGGGTAGGCCGCTGGAGGGCGTCGGCAACGGCGTCCGTAGATGGATGGCCGCTACTCCCGCGCTGGTAACGGCACGGGAGCACAGAACCCGGCGTATCGGTCAACCCATCCAACACCAACCGCCGGGCACCGACGCGCCCCGCATGTGAGTGATTTCACGCCGGTTGCGGCGGTCCGCGGTGTCGCTCCAGCCTAGAATAGAGAGCGAACGTAGAAGTTCTGCCGCCGGGTCTGCGTTCGCAGCCGGTGGCTTTTCTTTACGCTTCTCCACGGCACCCGGGATGGACCGCATCCTGCCGGTGCCAGAGCCCCTGGACAACATCAGGTGGCCGCCAACCGCGTACGACGACGTATGCGGCTGAACCGAGGAAGGTAGTTCTGTGAGCCAGACGTCAGATTCTTGTCTTGATACGTGGATGGGCCGGGAGGCTCTCGCCGAGGCCATGATTCCGGTGATTGGCCGGCTGTACCGCGAGAACAACGTGGTGACCAGCATTCACGGCCGCAGCCTGATCAACAAGTCCACCATGAACATCCTCAAGGCGCACCGTTTCGCCCGCCGCATGAGCAACACCGAGCTCCTGCTCGAAGAGACCGCACCGCTGCTGAACATCCTGGCCCAGCTGGAGCTGGGTGCGGCGGCCATCGACGTCGCCCGCCTCGCGGAGAAGTTCAAGGCAGAAGGCGACGGCGCCACCCTGGAAGAGTTCCTCCGCGCCGAGCTTGCCGCGGTAGTTGGCAAGCGTGGTGGCGATGACCGCACCAGCACCGACGTTGTGCTCTACGGCTTTGGCCGGATCGGCCGCCTGCTGGCGCGCCTTCTCATCGAAAAGGCCGGCGGCGGCCACGGCCTGCGCCTGCGCGCCATCGTGGTGCGCCGCGGCTCGGACAAGGACCTCACCAAGCGCGCCAGCCTTCTGCGCCGCGACTCGGTCCACGGCTCCTTCGAGGGAACCATCCGCGTGGACGAGGACGCCAACACCATCACCGCGAACGGTGTCCAGGTCCAGGTCATCTACTCGGACAACCCCGCCACGATCGACTACACCGCGTACGGCATCCACAACGCCCTGGTGGTGGACAACACGGGCCGCTGGCGCGACGCTGAGGGCCTGTCCCAGCACCTGCAGAGCAAGGGCGTTGCCCGCGTTCTCCTGACTGCCCCGGGCAAGGGCGCGCTGAAGAACATCGTGCACGGCATTAACCACGGCACCATCGAGGACACGGACCAGATCGTGTCCGCGGCGTCCTGCACCACCAACGCCATTACCCCGGTCCTGAAGGCTATCAACGACAAGTTCGGCGTGATCCACGGCCACGTGGAGACCGTTCACTCCTTCACCAACGACCAGAACCTGATCGACAACTTCCACAAGGGCGACCGCCGCGGCCGCTCCGCCGCGCTGAACATGGTCATCACCGAAACCGGAGCGGCCACTGCCGTGGCGAAGGCA
>NZ_JAKFFD010000187.1:0-4465 GCF_036675385.1 Pseudarthrobacter sp.
CTTGGGCAGCGTCGTCATAGTCGGCGACCGCCTGGACTTTCAGGGCCGCCATCTTCGCCTCCCCGCGGGCCACGGCAGCCAGCGTCTGCAGGGCGAGCTCGGACCTCCGATGCAGCGGGTCAGTACACGGATCCGGGGCTTCGACAGCCTCACGGAGCACCACAGCAAGCGCAGCGAAGGACACCGAAAGGGCCTCCGCCGTCGCCACAGCCGCTCTGCTATCCATACTCAAATCATCCCCGGAGGGTGTGACAATAACCGCGAGGCTGAATGGCCATGTGCATAACTCTGCGAAGCAACGATCGGTGCCGCGAATCGCGCCGCGGCAATTCAGGGCCTCAACTGTCCGTTCGCGCTGGTGCGCTGACGTTGTGGGCCTCAAGTGTCCGTTCGCGCCCTGAAGCTACGGGTGGCGGACTGCGGTGCGCGCCAGAACTGCCCGGTACCCTTCCCGGAACGTCGGGTAGGTGAACTCGAGCCCGGTCCCGCGGAGCAAAGCGTTGCTGCAGCGTTTATTGCCGCCGCGGGCCTCGCCTGCTGGTCCGATGGGCGGTTCCGGATAGCCCATTTCCAAGGCCAGAAACCGCAGTACATCCCCAAGTTCAGCGGGAGAGTTGTCCACACCGACATATACCGGCGCAGGCATAGTTTCCATGGTGGCCAACTGGACGATCGCCGCAGCGGCGTCGTCCCGGTGGATCCGGTTGGTAAAGCGTGGTTCGTCGGGAACCACGGCATTCCCGCTGCGGACCTGGTCAATCAGCCGAGTCCGGCCCGGACCGTAGATCCCACCCAGCCGCAGCACAACAGGCGAGGCACCAGTGCCGCGCAGCCGCGAAACCAGGAGTTCCTCCGCCTCGAGGAGGATACGTCCCGAGAAACTGCCAGGTGCCGCCGTCGTACTCTCATCGACCCAGCCACCGCCGGCGTCCCCGTAGACAGCGGTGGAGGACACAAAAAGCACGCGCCGCGGCGTCACGCCGTCGCGCTCCAGGGCGTCCAGGACATGCGTCAGACCGTCCACGTACGCGGCACGGTAGGCCGCTTCCGTGGGTGAGTCGGCCGCTACGGCCACGACGACGGCCGTGGTGTCCGCCGGGACAATGGGCAGGTCCGTGGAGCCAAGGTCCGCCGCCACGCCTTCGATGGCAGAGGGCAGTTTCTCGGGTGAACGTCGCCAGCCCACCACGCGGTGCCCTGCCGCGGCAAAGCGCAGGCCCGCTTCAGTGCCCAGATCGCCGCAGCCGGCCAAAAGAATCGTCATGGTGAAAGTCTGCCATTCCCGCCGTCGTGACTCGCATTCGCGGCCTGATCAGGGCGCTGGAAGGGTGGAAACTACCGCTGGCGCGGGAACCGGGACTCTCTGCGGCTGGGGCGAAAGTTGTGAGAGCACGCCGGAGAGCACGCCGAGGGCGAAAATGACCAGTGCCAGCCGGAAGAGCACCCCAGGCAGCTCGTCTTTTTCCTGCGTGTAGGCTTTGGTCGAACCTTAACTGGAGGGCGTATGGTGCGCGGGTCATCGGAGGGGTCACGTGCAGTGCGCCAGCGTGCCAAGGATGTGGCAGGGCCTGCAGCATGCATGAAATCCGAAGGCCCGGTCGGAACACCTCCAGTGGTTAGAAGCGGTGGACTTGAGGTTCCGGCAAGCATGTTGGTCAGGAATTGGTGAATGGCTTCAACAGTGTTCGCATCAAGCACCGCCGGCACAGCGCCTATGGCGCGGCATACGGTGTCGATGCCCTGGACCCGCGCACCGCTGGCGGTGGTGCCCTGCAGATCAGGTTGTCCAACCATGCACAGCCACGCTTGAACGTAGCGGCGGTGCCGCGGTTCCAGGAGGGCTGCCACAGCTGAGCACTGCTCTACCACCCCGGAGACTTCCCGCTCACGGGAGTAACCGTTTTGCCGCAGGACGCCGTTCCGGAGATGGATGTCGCCGGACCAGTTCTTCGCATCGATCACAATGATGCCGCCCGGGCCCACCAAGACATGGTCCAAATTGGCTTTGGGCCGCCCTGGCCAATGCACGTCGTGAAGGGCCATCCAGCCCTGGACCTCAAGCGTGTCCAATATCGAGGCAACCCGGGCTTCACCAGCGGCACCCGCGGCCCACGCCCGTTCAGCCCGTTCTGCGTAGTCGAGCTGGCGCCTCAGTTTGGCCGCTCGTTCCGCCGCAATACGCGCCTGCTCAGCAGTGCCGTCGCCTGCCCCCATTTTCGCCCCCAAGCTGTTGGTGCTTGCTGCCAGCACTCAACGATCACTGTAAGGGAAAAGTTGCGCGGGCGTGCAGGAGCTTAGGCGTCCTCAGCGGCGCGAAACCCCGGCGTGGCCACTCAGGGAGCGGGAACCGGGAAGAACACCCGGGGGTCCTGCAGGAGCGCGGGGTAATCGAAGGCGGACCGGTCGATCACCTCGGTGACGCTGAACGTGCGGCCGAACCGGCCGTCGGCGAGTGTGATGGGACGGCCCAGCACCTGCCCGACGGCGAACTTTTTGCCGTCCTCAAACGAAACCGCGACGGCGGTCTTGCCGGGGAGGGTGGCGAACGCTTCCTCCTGCGCCTGGCGCTTCCGGGTCGGCTTCTTCACGAGCTGCTTGGGCGGCAGCTTGCGCGGCTGCTTGGACGGGCGGCGGGAGCCGTCGTCGACGTAAACGGGGGAGTAGCCGTCCTCAGGGGCGGAGGGCGCAACAGCGCCGCCGCGGCGGATCGGCGGCAGTGCCACAGTATCCAGCGTCTGCGGATCGATTTCGGCGTGCGGGTCGCGGAGGATCCAGAGGATATCGCCCTCGGGTTCTGCCGGATAGAACTCGTGCTTGGGCTCAGGCCAGATGAAATCCAGGTCCAGGTCGGCGTCCGGGAACACCGTCTTGTAGAACTTCGGTTCCTTGCGGAGCAGCTTGGCGCGGTGGCTCAGGTGGAAATCAGGGTTTCCGAGCCACTCCGGCAGCGGGATCTTGGCCGCGTAGTCCGGGTGTGCTGCCTGGGGCGCGAACTCGGTGATGTTGGCGCGCGTGTTGTCTTCATGGCCGCGGTTGGTCCATTCGTCCACCATCGCCAGGCCGTACATGGTAAGCGCCGGAACGTGGCCCATCCACATGCGGACGGCGGGATGGTCCAGCCAGCCGTACTCGGGAATCACCAGAGCCCGGAGGGTTTGCAGCGCCTCGACACGCTGCTTGCCAAGCCTGGCGGTGTCCAGTGCTGCGGCGCTCTGCCGGAAATCGGGATACGGAAGGAAGGTTTGCATCCCTTCAGTCTGACGGCATGCGGCGGATGTGCCAATTGCAGTGCCCGGCGCCACACGCGCGGGATCCCTGGCAGCGCCCCTCAACCGCGACAGGGCAACGGAATAGTTCACATAGTGGACCGATACATACAGCAGATACCGCTAACCACTAAGATCACCGAAACGCCCCACCGTCCCGGAAGCCCCCTCATGACAATTTCACCTGAAGTGACCGCCGGTTCAACGCAGCTGTTTGTGCCCAAGTTTGGGCAGATGCTTGATCCGGAGGCCAAGGGCATCCTGGTCCTTGATGAATTTACCCTTGACCCCGCCGCCGCACGCCACGAGCAGCACGGCTTTCGTGCGGCCATGGCCTCAGTGGCCCTGACCCTTCGCCGGATCGTCGCGCTGCGGATCGTGATTGCGCTCGTGGCGATCGGCAACCTGCCCCTGTTCCTGATGTCCAGCGGCTGGTGGATCTACGCCGTCTCCCTCGCGTTGGTGATCGGTGTGCACCTCGCCGTCTCCTGGCTCAACAAGCACGAGCCCAAGGTCCGCCAGCGCCAGATGCTGGAACTGCACCTCCACCGCGAGAAGAGCGCCAACTACCGCAAGGTCCGCGACGCAGTGAAGTACATGATCGACACCCCCAGCCGCATGAACGAGCACCTCTACCTTGAACTGCTGGCGGCCAAGCGTGTGGCACTGAACCTCGCCCACGGCACGGTGGCCCTGCTGGACACCAGCGACGACGCCGCGTGGAAGGTCCGCATCATCCGCGAAATCCCGACCGCGGGCAAGGCAGCAGCCTAAGTCACGAGAACATTAACGGACGACGCCGGAGCTCCCCAGCGAGGGGATCTCCGGCGTCGTTGTTTCCCGGGGTTGTTGCTGCCGGGTTTTTGTTGTTTCCGCGGGCCGTCGTTCTTGGGGAAAGGGGCGGCTCCCGCGGAAAGTGCTGAGGCTTAGGCGGGAAGCTGGAGGACCTGCCCGGAGAATACGAGGTCCGGGTTGGCAATCGTGTCCAGGTTTGCGTCCGCCAAGCTCTGCCAGCCGCCCTCAACGCCGAGCTTGTCGGCGACGGTACTCAGGGTGTCGCCGGGCTCCAGCGTGTAGGTCTCGCCACTCAGTTCCACGGGCGCGGCGTGCTGCGGAGCCGTCACGGCATCCGTTGCGGCCGGCACGGCTGGTGCCTGCTCCACAGGCGCCTGGACCGGCACGCTCTCCACGGGTGCCTG
>NZ_JAKFFD010000089.1:0-4372 GCF_036675385.1 Pseudarthrobacter sp.
GTGCCGATCGAGGGCAGGGCCACACCGACCATTGATACGTCCAGTGCGTCGAGTGCCAGGACGGTGCACAGGACCAGGAGGAGCATCCATTGTGCACCGGTCCAGCGCACGGCTGTAAGCCGGCCTCCGGCTGATCTTTCAAGGGTGGAAGTTGAAGTCATGGCTACAACTTATATGACACGTCATTGAATGACAAGGAATATTATGACGTGGACTTTTAATTCGTCATGAACTAGAATCGCTGCATGGCAACACCGCAGGACCAGCAGCTGGTTGAGCAATGGCGCAGCATCCAGACAACGTACTTCCATACCGCCGGGGCGCTGGACCGTGCGCTGGAGTCGAAGTTCAGCATCGGCCTGACGGAGTTTGAAATCCTGGACCTCGTGGCCGAAAGCACCGACGCGGCATGCCGCATGAAGCAACTCGGTGAGCGCACGCCGATGACCCAGAGCGCCATGTCCAAGGTGGTGGACCGGCTCGACAAAGCCGGACTGATTTCCCGCAAGTCCTGCGAAGATGACCGGCGCTCGCTGTTCCTGGAACTCACCGACGCCGGCCGCGCACTCCACCGGCAGGCCGCCGTCGAACACCGCGCCCTGCTGAGGGAAAACCTGGCCAAAGACTAACCCTCAGCCCTTGCCGTCCTGGCTGGGCTCGTCCTCGTCCGAGGTTGCGGATTTGATTAGGCGCGTCAGCGATCGTCGGGAAGCTCGCCATTGGCTGGGAATCCCATAAGAAGTCCGGGCCGAACGTGGCCACCCGGTGTCAAGGCCGCTTGACATGGCCCGGCCGGCTCTTTCTTGTCAGGCCTGGGTTGTCCTCCCTGGCCGGCGGTACCGGCTTGCAAACGTGGGCGGCGCAGGCTGGGGGATATTGGAGAGATCCGCGCCAGTCCGCCGTCGTCGTAATTCCAGAGCGAGGGCTTCCTGTCCGCGGGCCATTGCCCAACGGTGATTTGCGGAAAAGGCGGGCCTGAGCAGCCAGCTCAACCGACGCAGTAGCGGTTTTGCCGCACTGACCCGCCAGTCATAGGTGACAACCGTTTCTGGCCCGTCCTGTTCGAAGGTCCAGCGTCCGGTGCCGTTGAGGTCACCGTGCGCGGAGATTGCGAATCCATGCTCCGTGATGGGCTCGGTGACGGTGAGCCGCCACTTCAGGGTGTACGGCAGCCAACCTTTGGTATGTAGGGAGAACGCCTTTCCACTGCCATCCGGGTTGCCTGGATCGAGTGGCACAACAGTCAAATACACCGAGGGCCACCAGCGGGCCAGTGTTCCGGCATCGCCCAGAATGTCCATAACCTCGTGCGGGGTCCCGGCGACGCGCCAGACGGTCAGGAATTCGTAGTCGATGCTGCTTTTGGAATTGCCGCCCATGGCTGCCTCCACGGCAAGGATGGATAGTTGACCCAGAGTACTCACGTCGCTCCACGTGGTCAACGATCCGGTTCCGCATGCTTTAGCGGGACGTTTGCCCGCTGACCGCGTATGTCAGCGGTCAGCAACAATTCTTCGACGCGCGCGATTTAGACTGCACCCATGTCCGAAACTGAACGAACCACAGACCCGGTCTTCGAAGCTGCCTACGAGGCCGCACAAAAGAGCCTCCAAGAGGGCGGCATCCCGATCGGTGCTGCCTTGGCCCGAGGCGGGGTGGTCATTGCCAGCGGCCACAACGAGCGTGTCCAGCATGGCGATCCCATCGCCCACGGCGAGATGTCTGCTCTGCGGGCTGCCGGACGCCAGAAGAGCTACCGGGACACAACCCTCTACACAACCCTGGCGCCGTGTGCGATGTGTACGGGGACCATCATCCAATTCAAGATTCCGCGCGTGGTGGTGGGCGAGGCCGAGACGTTCCCCGGCGAATTCGAACTTCTCCGCTCACGCGGCGTCGAAGTGGTGGTGTTGAATGATGCCCGATGCGTCGAGATGATGCGCACCTTCCAGGACGAACACCCTGAACTATGGGCCGAGGACATCGCCGAGTAAGGACCTCGCTGCACACCTTCGCAGCCTGGTTGCAACCTTTGAAGTTCTAGCATGGGGGCCAGGACGAAGACGTCTGTTTTCCAGAGGAGTGACCATGACTGTTTATGTACAGCCCGGCCAATCAGGATCCAAGGTCCAGTTCAAGGACCGCTATGAGAACTGGATCGGCGGAGAATGGGTGGCTCCAACGACCGGCCAATACATCGAGAACGTTTCCCCGGTGAACGGAAAGCAATTCACCGAGGTGGCACGCGGCGCCGCCGCGGACGTTGAGCTCGCACTCGATGCCGCGCACAGGGCCGCCCCGGCGTGGGGCAAGGCTTCGGCCACAGAGCGCGCCGCCGTGCTGAACAAGATCGCCGACCGGATCGACGCGAACCTTGAGATGCTCGCCGTCGCCGAATCGTGGGACAACGGCAAGCCCATCCGCGAAACGTTGAATGCGGACATTCCGCTCGCTGCGGACCACTTCCGCTACTTTGCCTCCGCCATCCGCGCCCAGGAAGGCCGGCTGTCCCAGCTCGACGACGACACCACGGCCTACCACTTCCACGAACCCCTCGGCGTCGTGGGCCAGATTATCCCGTGGAATTTCCCCATCCTGATGGCCGTCTGGAAGATGGCTCCTGCCCTGGCGGCCGGCAACGCGGTGGTGCTCAAGCCCGCTTCCAACACCCCGGCCTCCATCCTGGTCCTGGCGGAACTCATTGCGGACCTGCTGCCTGCGGGCCTGCTGAATATCGTCAACGGCTTCGGGGCGGAAGTGGGTAAGCCGCTGGCCTCCAGCCCGCGGATCCGCAAGATCGCGTTCACCGGCGAGACCTCCACCGGGCGCCTGATCAGCCAGTACGCCAGCCAGAACCTGATCCCGGTCACCCTGGAACTCGGCGGCAAGAGCCCGAACATCTTCTTCAACGATGTTGCCGAATCCAACGACGCGTTCTACGACAAGGCGCTGGAGGGCTTCACCCTTTACGCCTTCAACCAGGGCGAAGTCTGCAGCAGCCCCTCCCGTGCCCTCGTCCAGGACGGTATCTACGATTCCTTCATGGCTGATGCCGTGGCCAGGACAGAACAGATCATCCAGGGCAACCCGCTGGACACCAACACCCAGATCGGTGCCCAGGCATCCGTGGGCCAGATGGAGAAGATCCTCTCCTACATCGACATCGGACTCGAAGAGGGCGCCAAAATCCTGGCCGGCGGTGCGCAGTCGGAGCTTGACGGGGACCTGGCCGGCGGTTTCTATGTCCAGCCGACCATTTTTGAGGGGCACAACTGGATGCGGATCTTCCAGGAGGAGATATTCGGCCCGGTGGTCTCCGTTGCACGCTTCGGCGACTACAACGACGCAGTCAGCATTGCTAACGACACCCTGTACGGCCTTGGCGCCGGTGTCTGGTCGCGCAACGGCAACGTGGCCTACCGTGCCGGCCGCGAGATCCAGGCCGGCCGGGTGTGGGTGAACAACTACCACGCCTACCCTGCCGGGGCAGCGTTCGGCGGCTACAAGTCCTCGGGCATCGGACGTGAAAACCACTCCATGATGCTGGACCACTACCAGCAGACCAAGAACCTCCTGGTAAGCCACTCAGAGAACAAGCTCGGCTTCTTCTAGAAGCAGCACCCTTGTCAGGCCCGCCCGCACCTGACCGCCCGCTGCACCATAACTACCGGTAGCAGCACAAAAGGCCCCGGGACGACGGCGGGACCTCCCGCCGTCGTACCCTGCTTGAGGGCACCACCGACAAAAAAGCGGCACCACGAAGGGACATCTGAATGACCAGAATGCTGATTATTGGCCCGCCCGGTTCGGGCAAGGGAACGCAGGCGGAACAGATCTCCGAACGCCTCGGCGTTGTGGCGATCTCCACCGGCGACATCTTCCGCGCCAACGTCAAGGGCGAGACCCCGCTGGGCGTGGAGGCGAAAAAGTACATGGACAACGGGGATTTCGTTCCGGACAGCGTCACCAACGAAATGGTCAGGTCGCGCCTCAGCGAGGATGACGTGGACGCCGGCTTCCTCCTGGACGGCTACCCCCGGACCACGGCACAGGTGGACTATCTTGACTCAATCCTGGCCAACGGTGACCAGAAGCTCGACGTCGTCCTGCAGCTGACCGCTGACGACGAGGAGCTGGTCACGCGCCTGCTGGGCCGTGCCAAGGAAACCGGCCGGAGCGACGACACGGAAGCCGTCATCCGGCACCGGCTGGACCTGTACCACGAGCAGACCGAGGCCGTGGTGGCCAAGTATGCCGGCCGCGGCATCCTCGCCAGGGTTGACGGGATTGGCGGGGTCGGCGAGGTCACGGACAGGGTGATGAGCACGCTCGGAGATCTTCTTAGGGTCTCCGCCGTAATCGGACGGTAGTA
>NZ_JAKFFD010000049.1:0-4183 GCF_036675385.1 Pseudarthrobacter sp.
GGGCCCGCCAAAGCCTCGGCAGCGCTGTTGTAACCGGCGGCCAGCCAGGCCTTCAGGGCGGCACTTTTCGCGTCCAGCCGTGAGATCTCGGCCAGCCCGTCCAGGAAACCATCTGCCACCCGGCGCAACGGATCAGCGTCCCCGGAACAGCCGGACTCGGTCCCGCCCCGGAGCGCAGAAGCAAGCTCAGCGAAAGACACCGAAAGGGCCTCCGCCGTCGCCACAGCCGCTCTGCTATCCATACCCAAATCATCCCGCGAGGGACTGACAATAACGGCGAGGCTAAACGGCTATGTGCATAACTCCGCGAAACAACGATCCGTGCCTCCAGCCGCCGCGGCAGTTCAGGGCCACAGCTGTCCTTTCGGCCCATGAAACGGGGCCTCAACTGTCCGTTCGCCCTGGGTTGAGTGAGCCTTCATCAGATTGTCAGCACCCCCTCGTAGGCTGATTCAACGTACTCGAGGGGGTAGGCCATGCACGTTCCAGCTACATTCTGTTCCATCATTCCGCCTTACATACTGCGGCGGTTGGCCCGCCTGGACGAGCCTCGGTTTTCTGCCGCCGCGCGGGCTGCCAAGGAAGCGCTAAGCCACGTCCGGTCAGTCCAGTCAGCCCGTACCCAGCCGGCTCCGGCCGCTCCCCCGGCACTGCGCGACGTCCGTCCCGGCCCACCCAACAGGAGCATCTACGATGCCGGCGGATCCGAGATCCTGCCCGGAAAGCTCGTACGTAAGGAAAGCGAACCGGCTTCCGGCGATCAGTCCGCTGATGAGGCGTACGACGGCCTTGGGCACACGCATCGCCTGTTTGCCGACATCTTCGGCCGTAACTCCATCGACGGCGAAGGACTGCCGCTCGATGCCACGGTGCACTTTGGCAAGCTCTACGACAATGCTTTCTGGGACGGCCGCCAGATGGTCTTCGGCGACGGCGACGGCGAAGTCTTCGAACGATTTACGCGGTCGCTGAGCGTCATCGGGCACGAACTCACTCACGGCGTCACGCAGCACTCGGCGGGGTTGGCTTACCGCAACCAGGCCGGTGCCATCAACGAATCCATGTCCGACGTTTTCGGCGCGCTCGTGGAGCAGTACCTGAACAGCCAGTCCGTGACCGACGCCAGCTGGCTGATCGGCGAAGGACTCTTCACGCCCCAGGTTGAGGGATCGGCTCTCCGATCCCTCAAGGCCCCGGGCACAGCGTACGACGACGACGTGCTGGGTAAGGACCCCCAGCCCGATTCGATGGACTCGTACGTGCGAACCAGCGCGGACAACGGCGGCGTCCACATCAACTCCGGGATCCCCAACAGGGCCTTCTACCTCACGGCGGAGACCCTGGGCGGCAACGCCTGGGAGGCGCCGGGACGGATCTGGTACGACGCACTGACGGGCGGCTCGCTGCCTGCCACCGCCACCTTCCGCGTCTTCGCGAGGGCGACGGCGGCATCCGCCGTCGACCTGTTCGGCACCGATTCGCCGGAGCATGACGCCGTGCGGCAGGCGTGGGAAACTGTGAAGGTCAAGCTTTAGTTGAACGCCTGCCCGCCGCGAGCCGGCGGCCAGGCTGCAGGAAAGCCCAGGACCCAGGCCATGAAGATCAGTGTGGAGCGCAGCGGCGGCATCGCAGCCCTGACCCGCGTTTGGACAGTGCATGCCCAGACCGCGAGCGCCAAAAGCCGGTGGCAACCCATTGTGGAAGCATGCCCTTGGGATGCGGTGCCCAAGACCGTCCGGGCCGCAGCCGCGGAGGTGCAGGACAACCAGCCGGACCGATTTATCTATTCGATCCGGGCGGGCCAGCGGCGGGCAGCGCTGCCGGAGCAGGCTGTCACAGGACCATGGCGTGTGCTGGTCGACACCACCCGGGCGGCAGCCGAGGACAGCCCCGACCGGCGGGGTCCTGTGCAGGCTTAGCTGCGTCTCCAGTCAGCCTGCTGTTACCAGTTGCCCCCGGAACGCCCGTCGGTAGGACTGCGGGCTGGTGTCCAGCACCTTGGCAAAGTGATGCCGGAGCAGGACGGGGTGGCCAAAGCCGGATTCCCGGGCAACTTCGTCGATGTTCAGGTCAGTGGATTCCAACAGCTCCTGCGCCCGGAGGACCCGCTGCGAGTTCAGCCAGGCAGCGGGTGTGGCCCCGGTTTCGGACCGGAAGCGGCGGGCGAAGGTCCTGGCTGACATGTGGACGCGGGACGCCAACTCAACGACGGTGTGCTCCTGCTCCAGGTTCTGCACCATCCAGCGCAACAACTCTTCCATCGGCGCCGATCCACAGGCTGGCACGGGCCGGTCGATGAACTGAGCCTGGCCACCGTCACGGTGCGGCGGCACCACCATGTCCCGCGCAATGGCGGCAGCCACATTGGCGCCCAACTCAACGCGCACCAGATGAAGGCAGGCATCAATTCCTGCCGCTGTTCCGGCGCTGGTGATCAGGTTGCCGTCCTGCACATAGAGCACGTTTTCATCGACCTGCACTTCCGGGTACCGGTTTGCGAGTTCATGGGAATAGTGCCAGTGCGTGGTGCAACGCCGCCCGTTCAGCAGACCGGCGCGGGCCAGGGCAAAGGCTCCGGAACAGATGGACATCACCCAGGCTCCACGGGCGTGCGCGGCGCGCAATGCCTCCAGCACGGATTCCGGAACGTCGTGGTCGCGTCCGAAGGGGGACATGATCACGAGGTCCGCGTCCGCCGTTGCCTCCAATCCCAGCGAAACATTCAAGGAGAGTCCCGATTTCATCCGGACGTTACCGGGTTCGGGTGTGCAGACCCGGAAGTCGAACGCCGGAACGTTGCTGCCGCGTCCTGATCTGTCGATGCCAAAAACCTCGCAGGCGGTGGCGAACTCGAACACAGAGAAGTTGGGAACTACGATGACTGCCACTGATTTGAGCATGCTTCCATTATGGCAGAAATTCGATCTTTTTGGGCATTTCTGCCACTGTTTCTTCACCGTCCACGGGAGCAGCATTGAGTCATGGAAATCTTCGGAATCGCCCTAGTGGTCCTGCTCCTCGTTGTTCTCGCCGCCACCATCTCAGCGCTCCTGCGTGATGGCCGCGGCCACACCCCGCCCATCACCTCCGACCAGCCTTGGTCCGCCCTGGACCTGCCCAGCGTTAACTACACCTTGCGCATTTTCTAACCAGAAGGCATGCCTCAACCCGTCATTGTTAACCCATCCGTACTAACACCAAGGGACCCGGCTCATGTGAGCCGGGTCCCTTCCTCCTGTTCTGATTGAGTGGCGTCCGGGAAGGCGGGATCAACGGCCGGGCCGACGGCGGGATTGACGGCGGCAAGCGCGGGAAACAGGCGCCGCCCCAGTAGACTGGCTGCAGCCATGACATTTCATATCTCCTACCCTGCTGAGCTGCCCGTTTCCGAGCGCCGCGAGGACCTGAAGGCTGCCATTGCAGCGAACCAGGTGACCATCATCGCCGGCGAGACCGGCTCCGGCAAGACCACCCAGATCCCCAAAATGTGCCTCGAGCTGGGCCTGGGCGACAACGGCCTGATCGGGCACACCCAGCCGCGGCGGCTCGCAGCCCGCACCGTCGCTGAGCGCATCGCCGAGGAACTCGGTGTGGAGATCGGCCAGGAAGTCGGCTTCCAGGTGCGGTTCACGGGCGAAGTCAGCCGCGCCACCAAGGTCAAGCTCATGACCGACGGCATCCTGCTCGCAGAGATCCAGCGGGACAAACTGCTGCGCAAATACAACGCCATCATCATTGACGAGGCGCACGAGCGCAGCCTCAATATCGACTTCATCCTGGGCTACCTCAAGCGCATCCTGCCGCAGCGGCCGGACCTGAAAATCATCATCACCTCGGCTACGATCGATCCGGAGCGGTTCGCGAAACACTTCGGGTCCGACGACGAGCCCTCCCCCATCATCGAGGTGTCCGGGCGCACGTTCCCGGTGGAGATCCGGTACAGGCCGCTGTCCCAGCCGGCCGGCGGACCCGCCGATGGCGAAGATGCAGACGCCTCAGATGACGAACTCGAAGAGGACCGCGATCCGCTCGACGCCGTCTGCGACGCCGTTGACGAACTCGCCACCGAGGCCCCCGGCGACATCCTGGTCTTTTTCTCCGGCGAGCGCGAAATCCGCGACGCAGCAGAGGCACTCAACGCCAGGATCCAGTCCAACCGGCGCCTGGCCGGCACCGAGGTGCT
>NZ_JAKFFD010000033.1:0-4137 GCF_036675385.1 Pseudarthrobacter sp.
GGGCCTCACGGACGAGCCGGCCATGTTGGATGGGTACGGGCCGATCCCGCCGTCCATGGCCCGCCAGCTCATCGCCGACGGCGCCGAAGCCTTCCACCGCGTCCTGATCGACCCCCGCGACGGCGCACCGCTCGAGATCGGGCGGACCAGCTACCGGCTCACCAAAGCCCAACGCCAATGGCTCAGACTTCGCGATGGGAAGTGCCCGTTCCCCGGCTGCAGCAACCACTCCCTCGACAACGAAGCGGACCACCTCCTCGCCTGGGCCAAAGGAGGCAGCACCGGCATTTCAAATCTCGGCCAGCCATGCCGCAAGCACCATCGACTCAGACACATCACCGGCTGGAAACCCACCACCGCCACCAAGAACGAACCACCCGGCTGGATATCACCCACCGGACGGCACTACGCCAGCGAACACCCCGACTGGGAACCACCGACGTTGCCAGCGCCGGAAACAACTGGGGCCTTGTGCACCACGCCGCCTTAGCGCGGGCCATGTCGCGGGCTGGGTATTGAGGCGCAGCGTCAGCCGCGGAGTCCGACAAGCCGGCGTGCCACAGCCGCGCCGCAATAAACCGGAGTGCCACAGCCGCGCCGCAATAAACCGGCGTGCCACAGCCGCGTCGCAAAAAACATGCGGCCGGTGTGCGGGCCGCGCCAGCTTGGTAGGGCTTCATGTGTCCGGCTGCCCAGCTCGGCAGGGCCTCAAGTGTCCGCTCGCGCCTCTGGGGGAGGAACGCAGAAACCCCCGCCGCTTTTGCAAGCGGCGGGGGTTTCATCTGTGCCCTCGATTGGAATCGAACCAACGACCTTCTGCTCCGGAGGCAGACGCTCTATCCCCTGAGCTACGAGGGCAATTCAGGGATCCTGCCGTTGCCAGCGGGACGTCCTAGAGCTTAGCAGGAAGGTGCCTGCAAGGAAAAACGGCCCTGTTCAGTAGCCCGAAAAAGAGTCCACGTGCACCCGGCGCGCGCCAGCCTTATGGGCTGCACGGCGCAGCGATGCGACGCTCGCAGGGGACCCGGAAATGTAGACAGCGCGGCCGGCAATGTCGGGAACGAGGGCCTTCAGGAAATCTCCGTCCAGCCGGGCGCCAGCTGCAGCGCCCCCGGATTCCAGCGTCCCGGCATCGGTGATGAACGGTGGCGGGACCGAACCGTCAGCGAGGCGTGCCAGGATGCGCGCCCCGGACGCCTGCAGCTCGGCCGTGTAGGCCATTTCCGAAGAATTACGCGCCAGCAGCAGGAGAACCACGTCCCGGTCCTGCGCGGCGCCGGAAGCCAGATGCGCAAGATAGGGCGTGATACCGATGCCCGCGGCGATCAGGAGGACCGGGGTCCGGGGATCGCGGGGCAGGACAAAATCTCCGCCCACGGACGTGGCGGCCACCTCATCACCAGGCTTCAGGTCCAGCAGGACTTTCTTCGCCGCGGACAGGGGCTCCGCCGTCCGGACGCCAAACTTCACCGTCTCCGAACCGGGGGCGCTGGTCAAACTGAACACCCGGCGTCGGCCTTTACCGTCAGACTTGGCGTGCGGCAGATCCAGTTCCATGTATTGTCCCGGCACAAAGCGGACGGGCCGGGACGGTTCAAAGGCGAACTCTGTGGTGCTGGGCGTCAGAGGGCGGGAGCCAGCGAACCGGAGCCTGAGCCCGCCGCGCTGGCCCACAAGGAACGCCAGCAGGTTGCCGACCAGCAGGGCCAGTTCCGGCGAGTTGGCGATGAAGCCGAAGTTGTACGGCACTGCGAACACCACGCCAACCAGTGCGGCGAGCGCGAGCTGCTGCCAGCGGCGCGGCGCGAGGGTGAGCGGCTCCGTCAGCATAAAGCCGACGAAGAACAGCAGCGGCCGCTGCGCCAGGGCCTGCCAGAGTGCGCTGCCCAGGGTAAGCCCTGCCTGCAGCAGCTCAGCACTCACAATTGATGTCGCAACCACAAGGAACACGGCCGCCATAAGCAACTTACGCGTCCGGTAGAGCACCAGGAGGACGCCCGGGACCAGCAGCCACAGCATGGCAGGTGTGGCGGCCCACCATGTCGCGATGTTCAGCCCCGTCAGCCCGGTGACAAACGCCCCGGCGGCGGCGGGGTTGAAGATGTGCCGGCCACGCCAGGCCAGCGCGTATTTCGAAGCGGAGGCCAGCACACACGCCAGGGCCACTCCCGCCATATCCAGGGGCATAAAGGAAGGCCAGAAGAGGAAGTACAGCAGCAGACCGGTGATCAGCGACGATTCGGAATGCGGGCGGACGTGGAAAAGGGCAGCCAGCCCTCGGTTGGACACGTACGTCAGGCCAAGACACAGCACTAAGTGGACGAGCATCTGCGGAATGCCGAACGTGAGCCAGCCAAGGGCATTGAGCAGGAGGCTGTACGCGGCAAGGGCTGCCAGCACCAGCAGGATCAGCCGGTACATCGTGTACTTGCCCAGCAGGGTGTCCAGCCGGCCGGCAGTGAAAACGGCGGTTGCCTTGGGGGCGTCAACGGGGCTCATGAGAACAGTGTCCCTTCAAATCCGCCCGAGTAGGCAGCACTTCCATCAGAAAAAACTGTCAGCCAGGAAAAGTCGAAGCTCCGTTCCAGCTTTTTGCCGGGGACAAAGAACAGGGCGGTGGCCAGGGCATCGGCCACCATGGCGCTTTCCGCCATGGTCCATGTGGCGACCGCCGTACTGGCGGGCAGGCCTGTTGTGCCATCGAGCACATGGTGCAGGCCGTCGCCCCACGCCCGTCTGTTTGAGGCTGACGCGCACAAGGCGCCGCCTGCCAGCGGCACGGTCCCGATGGCCCTCACCGGATCGTACGGGTGCTCCAACGCCACGGAGACCGGATTAGGCCCGCGGTGCAGCAGGTCGCCGCTGGCATCAATCACGAAGGAGTCCACGCCGCAGGCGCGCAGCTCAATAGCGAGAAGGTCCACCAGTTGCCCCTTGCCGGCGGCACCGATGTCCAGGACCAGGGGAGCGGTGGTGGTCAGCACGTTGCCGTCCCACGTCAGGACGTCCTCCCAGCGGGGTGCCGGAAGCGCGTTTCCTGCCGGCCGCAGGGAATAGGCGGCGTCGTACCCGAGGCGCTCCAGGCTGCCGCCGATCAGCGGCGTCATTGCACCGCCGGTGATCTCATACAGCGAGCGGTACAGCCGGCCAAGGTCCGCCGCTTCCGGCGGCAGCTCATACCGCCCGGGCTGCCGGGCCATGGCACCCACGGTCGAATCGGACCTAAACCGGGACCAGTCGGCGTCGTACCGTTCCACCAAGGCGAGCAGCCGGGCACGGACGCTGGCGTCAAGCGGACGGGGGGTGGAGATTTCCCAACGGGTTCCGATCCCGTCGAAGCGGAAGTCCTCCGGGTCCGGCACGGCCTACTGGGCCTCGGCCTTGATCTTGTCCAGGGCCTGGTTGAAGCCGCCGCTGGTGAGCGAGGATCCTGCCACCTTGGAGACGTTGAGGTCGTCGATGCTCTTGCCCACAACCTGCGCTGCGATCCCGCCGGCGAATTCGCCCTGGAATTTCCGCGTGTTGGGGTTCGAGGGGTGCTGGGTGATGTTCACGGCCGTGACCGTGCCCGCGGCGAGCGTCAGCTCAACCCCCACGGTTTCGGTCCCGTTGGGGGAAACATAGGTGCCGTCAGCGCTGTAGGTGCCGTCCTGGTAGAGGGAGGCGCTACTGGCCGGCGATGATGCCGTGCCGGAAGGGGCAGTGGTGGCGCCGGACGTGCTGTCGGAAGTCGCAGCGGGCACCGCGGGCGTGGCCGACGGCGCGCAGCCGGCTACCGTTCCAGCGAGGGACAGGCCGGCGATGCCGACGAAAACACTCTTGCGGACTGACGGTCTCATGATGGGGCTCGTTTCGTGGGCTGGGTGCTTACGCTGTACTCAACGTCGGATTCAGCGTAATGGTTCACGCTGTGAATCAGCAGTGCGTCCGCTGTGCGGAAAAGTTGTGCGGAACCAGTCACGAGCCACCCCAAATTCGTCCCAGTGGCGGCCCCCGGTAGGCTAGAGGGGTGACTCCCGAAGAACTCTCCCTCGCCATATCCGCCTGCCTGAAAGACGCCGTCGCCGCTGGCGAAATCGCGCTTTCCGCATCAGCTGTCCCTGATGAGGTGCGCGTGGAGCGACCGAAGAACCGGGA
>NZ_JAKFFD010000085.1:0-18758 GCF_036675385.1 Pseudarthrobacter sp.
GGCCGGGACGATTTCGTGGCAGCACGCCCGGATCATGGTCGATGAAACCACCAACCTCGACAGGCCGGGCGCGGCGGCGTTGGAGGCGCATTTCCTGGACCCTCACGTGGTGAATCCGGCACGCGGCCCGGCCGGTGAGCTCATCCCCGGGAGGTTCCGGCACAAGGCCCGGACCTGGCGGGAACGCCACCACCCGGTCAGCATCGAAAAACGCCACATCAAGAGCGCAGCGGACCGGCGCCTGGAATATGCCCCGGACCGGGACGGTATGGCCTGGCTCTCCGCGTACCTCCCCGCGGACCAGGCGGCCGCGATCTGGGACCGCACCACCTCTGCGGCCAGGGCGTTGCAGGGGCCTCATGAGGGCCGGAACCTCAGTCAGCTCCGGGCCGACACCGTCGCCACCTGTCTCCTGAGTGCCACAGATAATGCGGCCGGGGATATAAATGGGAATGACCATGTTCCGTCACCGCGGGCACAGGTCCTCGTTACCGTCCCGATGTTCTCGCTGCTGGGCCTCACGGACGAGCCGGCCATGTTGGACGGGTACGGGCCGATCCCACCTTCCATGGCCCGCCACTTGATCGCCGACGGCGCCGAATCCTTCCACCGCGTCCTGACAGACCCCCGCGACGGAGCACCGCTCGAGATCGGGCGGACCAGCTACCGGCTCACCAAAGCCCAACGCCAATGGCTGCGGTTGCGCGACGGGAAATGCCCGTTCCCCGGCTGCAGCAACCACTCCCTCGACAACGAAGCCGACCACCTCCTCGCCTGGGCCCACGGCGGCACCACCGGCATTTCAAATCTCGGCCAACCCTGCCGCAAACACCACAGGCTCAGACACACCACAGCCTGGAAACCCACCACCGCCAGTAAGAATGAACCACCCGGCTGGATATCACCCACCGGACGGCACTACCAAAGCGAACACCCCGACTGGGAACCACCGACCTGGCCAGCCAACATCCCCATGCCCCGCGCCGGCACCAGCACCGGTTCGGTCTTGGACGCGGATCTGGACTTGGAACTCGAGCTGGACCTGAACCTGGACCTGGACACAAGCCTGCCACCGGCGTGGAGCTCAATGGAGCTGAATCGCGTTTCGGTTACTGGGCCGTTCCCATCGCCAGGGCCAACAACGTCGCGCGGCTATGGACGCCGCATGTCTCGAAAATCTGCTTGAACTGATCCTGGACGGAATACGCCCCGATCCCCAAGGCAGCAGCCATGGCGTTAGTGTCAGCGCCGCTGGCTGCAAGCTCAAACAATTGCCGCTGCCGTGTTGTCAGCCCGAAGCTTCGGGCGAACATGTCAAGCCTTGCCTCCGGAGGACAGGCCTGGATGGTGACGGCCAATGGCGGAATGGCCGCCGTGCCGGTGGAGTCCATCCGGCTGGCCTGGAGGAGGGCCCACTGGCCTGACCCTATGTGCACACGGGCGGACGCAGGATGACGATCCACGCCCGCTTCACGCGCCAGCAATTGGGCAGCGACGTTGAGGACCTCGGCCGGTACGCGTTGAAAGGGACGCGGGCCGGCCTGGAGCAGTCCAAGCCATTCCTCCACCGAAGCGGTTCCACCCACCACCGCCATATCCGCATCCAGAGTCAGCACAGCCTGCTGAGGCAAGTCCGGCCCAGGACGTTCGCCGATGGCTGACGCCCGCTTACGGACCACCTCGTGTCCTACGGGGTCGCGTCCGTCAGACACCTCCAGGAGAAATTGCCGGGCTATCGAACGACGAAGGGCGGGGGTCACTTCGTGCACGACGGCAGCGAGGTATCCCACTTCCTCGGCACTAAACGGATCGTCCGGATCGGTTCGCCAGAGGTCAAGCCAACCCCAGCAGCCGTGTTTGTCCGCCAGCACTGCGAACAGGACATCGGACACTCCGTAGCGCTTCATCAGGCCATCCCATAGCAGGCTCCGTGATGGATCGCCGGCCGTTTCGCGCAGCAGCGTCGTCACCGGCGACGGGCTGATCGCCAACTGCGTCCACCGACCTGCTGGCGTCAGATACTTGAGGCGGATCAGCAACGGCAGCTCGTCCGGGCACGGTATCCGGGCCATGGGCGACATGCCCGTCGCCGTCAGCGGATCTGAGAGCGGCCACACGAAAGCACTGAACGGAAGCACCCGGCCCAACTCAGCGAGCACAGCGGTGCGTAATGAGTGGTGATCCGGGGCGGAATCGCCAAGGAGCCGGATGCGTTCAAGGCTCCGGTTCCAGGGCCTGCCAGGGGTCATTCCCCCAGTATGCGCTCTGTCGACAGCGGCGGTGCTTCCTACCAAGACCCCAGATTTCTGGGATACCGGCCACATCGGCCAGCGGCTTACCGTGACACTACGCAACGCAGCGAAACAGTGCGGCTATCCCAGCAGAGGGCTGATGGGTTGGGTGCACGGCGGCAAGCAAGCAAGCAAGCAACACAGCGATCAACTGAGGAGCAGCAGCAATGTACACACTGCAAATAGAACATGGCATCAAAGACTTTGGCATGTGGAAAGCGGCCTTCGACCGGGATCCGGTGGACCGTGCTGCCTCCGGAGTCGTCGGCCACCGGATTTCCCGGCCTGTGGATGATTCCCACTACGTGGTGGTGGAACTTGATTTCAACGAGCGTGGCCAGGCTGAGCAATTGCTGGCGAACCTGAAAAGTAAAGTGTGGAATTCGTCTTCCGCGGCGCCAGCCTTGAACGGCGCTCCGCGGACAAGGATTCTGGAATCAGCCGGCTGACGGTCGGAATTCTGCACGGGCCCCAAGTGTCCGTTCGCGCGGCAGGTGGGACTCAGGGGTCGGGATGGGGTCAGACGCGGCGGCACTCGGAGGTCATGAAAGGGACAAAGTCCTGCCCCTCGCCGAGGCGCAACTCGGCGGTGTGGATCAGCACGTCGTTGTCCACCCGGAAACTATGGCGGGCAGTCCCCCGGTCGCTGTGGCGCTCGACGCGCAGCACACCGTCCACCCACGTGCAGCGGGCCGGGGCTCCCGGCGGCATGCCCATGCTGTCCACGTGGTACCAGAGGATGTCGTTGTGGTCAGGGTCGACAGTAAAAACGCCGTGGCCTTCAAAGTGCGTGCCATCGGCTTCGGTGTGTCTGTAACTTTGCACGACGGCGTAGCCTCCGGCAGCCCTGGTATAACTGATTTCCGCCGAGGCCGTGCGCTTGGGCCCCCAGGCCGAAGCGTTCAGCCGGGTGGTGCCGCGCCAATGGCCCAGGAAGTTCTCCAGGACGGCGTGCACCGTGCCCGGCTGCGGAAAGTTCATAGGTTCATTATGGCGGGCGCAGGCCTGCCGGTCAGAGACCGAAGGTTTCGGTCTCCTCGAATGGGCCCACCACGGTGACAGTCCGCGGGGCGGCTGCCAGTTCCCTGGCAAGCTCCTGGACCTCCTGCGCGGTGACCGCCTTGATCTGGCGGAGGGTCTCGTCGATGTCCTGGTATTCGCCGGACACGAGTTCAGCGCGGCCCAGGCGGGACATGCGGGAACCCGTGTCCTCCAGTGCCAGGACAATTCCACCGCACAGCTGCCCCACGGCCTTGCGCAGTTCGTCGTCGGAGATGCCGCCTTCGGCAAGCTTGTCCAGCTCGAGCCCCAGCAGGTCCAGCACCTGGCGGACCTTGGATGGTGTGCAGCCTGCGTACATCCCGAAGTAGCCGGCGTCCGCGTAGGAGGAGGCAAAGGAGTACGTGGAGTACACCAGGCCACGCTTTTCGCGGATTTCCTGGAACAGCCGCGAAGACATCCCGCCGCCCAGGACGGCGTTGAGGACGCTCATGACGTAGCGGCGTTCATCGGTGGCCACAATCGTGGGGCAGCCCATGATGATGTTCGCCTGTTCCACCGCACGCTTGACCACATGCAGCCCGGCTGTGCCGGTGATGTCCGCCCGCTCGGTGGAGCGGCGATCCACGGGGGCGGCATCCGGCTCAAGTGACCACCCGGCAGTGTGGAGGGCGTCCACCACAAGGCTGCAGACGACGTCGTGCTCCAGGCCCCCGGCGGCGGTGATGACCAGCTCATCCGGGCGGTAGTAACGGCGGTAGTGCTCCCAGACGGAGTCGCGGGCGACGGCGCGGATCGCGGCGGGCGTACCGCCGATAGGGCGGCCCAGCGGGTGGGTGCCCAGGACGGCAGCCACAAAGTTTTCATGCGCAACGTCCGTGGGGTCATCGCTGTCCATGGCGATTTCCTCCAGGATGACGTCGCGCTCCTGCTCCATCTCGGCCGGATCCAGGACGGCACCGGTGATCATGTCGGCAATGACGTCGATGGCCATGGGCAGGTCCGTGTCCAGCACCCGCGCGAAATAGCACGTGCTCTCCTTGGCCGTGGCTGCGTTGGACTCCCCGCCCACCTCGTCAAAGGCCGAGGCGATTTCCAGGGCAGTGCGGCGTTTGGTCCCCTTGAACAGAAGGTGCTCCAGGAAGTGCGTGGAGCCGTGCTGGCCCGGGGCTTCATCGCGTGACCCGACGCCCACCCAGAAACCGATGGTCGCCGAACGCTGGCCCGGCATCGCTTCGGTGAGCACCCGTACGCCGCCCGGCAGCACCGAACGCCGGACAACGGAGCCGCCGTCGGAGCCGTGGACCAGGGTGTCGCCGGGCTGGTTCTGCTCAAGCGGCAGGGGTACAACAGTCATTGAAGCCTTTCGGGAGCGGCAGCCGGATCTGGCTGCCATCGTAACAGCGGCGGGGCCGGTGGATCATCCACCGGCCCCGCCGATTCATGCTGTGTGGAGGAAGATGCTACTCCGCGTCAGTGGACTACTCCGCTTCGGCAGCGCCCTCTGCGGCGGAAGCGTCAACGCTCTCGGCGCCTTCTTCTTCAGCCACCACGGGGGACAGCGACAGCTTTCCACGGTCATCGATCTTGGTGATTTCCACCTGGATCTTCTGGCCGACGGAAACCACGTCATCCACGTTGTCCACGCGCTTGCCGTTGGCCAGCTTGCGCAGCTCGGAGATGTGCAGCAGGCCGTCCTTGCCCGGAGTCAGGGAAATGAAGGCACCGAAGGTGGTGGTCTTGACGACCGTACCCAGGTAACGCTCGCCGATTTCCGGGATCTGCGGGTTGGCAATGGCGTTGATGGCGGAGCGTGCTGCGTCAGCAGACGGACCGTTGGTGGCGCCAATGTAGACCGTGCCGTCGTCCTCGATGGAGATGTCGGCGCCGGTGTCTTCCTGGATCTGGTTGATCATTTTGCCCTTGGGCCCAATGACCTCGCCGATCTTGTCAACCGGGATCTTGACCGCGATGACGCGCGGCGCGAACTCGGAGAGCTCATCCGGTGTGTCGATCGCGGAGTTCAGGACGTCCAGGATGTGCAGTCGGGCTTCGCGGGCCTGCTTCAGCGCTGCTGCCAGCACGGAAGCGGGGATGCCGTCGAGCTTCGTGTCCAGCTGGATGGCCGTAACGAATTCGGCGGTGCCGGCAACCTTGAAGTCCATGTCGCCGAAAGCATCTTCGGCGCCGAGGATATCGGTCAGGGCTGCGTAACGGGTCTGGCCGTCAACCTGGTCGGAGACCAGGCCCATGGCGATACCTGCAACAGCTGCCTTCAGCGGCACACCTGCATTGAGCAGGGACAGCGTCGAAGCGCAGACGGAACCCATCGACGTCGAACCGTTGGAGCTGAGAGCCTCAGACACCTGGCGGATCGCGTAGGGGAATTCCTCGCGGGACGGCAGCACCGGCATGATGGCGCGCTCGGCGAGGGCGCCGTGGCCGATTTCGCGGCGCTTGGGCGAACCCACGCGGCCGGTCTCGCCGGTGGAGTACGGCGGGAAGTTGTAGTTGTGCATGTAGCGCTTGCGCGTGACGGGCGACAGCGAATCGATCTGCTGTTCCATCTTGAGCATGTTCAGCGTGGTGACACCCATGATCTGGGTTTCGCCGCGCTCGAAGATTGCCGAGCCGTGCACACGGGGCAGAACCTCAACCTCGGCGGTGAGCTGGCGGATGTCCGTCAGGCCACGGCCGTCAATGCGGATCTGGTCCTTGAGGATGCGCTGGCGCACAACCTGCTTGGTAACCGAGCGGAATGCTGCGGACAGCTCCTTGTCGCGGCCTTCGAACTGGCCGGCCAGGGAAGAAGTGACTTCGTCCTTGAGCGCATCCGTTGCAACGTCGCGTTCCTGCTTGTCGGCGATCTGGAAGATAGCGGCCAGCTTCTCAGCGGCAGCGGACTCAACAGCGGCGTAGACGTCATCCTGGTAGTCCAGGAAGACCGGGAACTCAACGGTGGGCTTGGCAGCGCGTGCAGCCAGGTCCGCCTGGGCCTCGCAGAGTGCCTTGATGAACGGCTTGGCAGCCTCGAGGCCCTCGGAGACAACCTCTTCGGTGGGAGCAGTTGCGCCCTGTTCCTTGATGAGGTTCCAGGAGTTGTCGGTTGCTTCGGCTTCGACCATCATGATGGCGACGTCGTCACCGGCAACGCGGCCGGCTACAACCATGTTGAACACGGAGTTCTCGAGCTGGGAGTGCTTGGGGAAAGCAACCCACTGCGAACCCTGCTCGTCGGCGACGAGGGCAACGCGGACGCCGCCGATCGGGCCGGAGAACGGCAGGCCCGAGAGCTGGGTGGACATGGAGGAGGCGTTGATGGCCACCACGTCGTAAAGCTCGTCAGGGTTGATGGCCAGGACGGTCACCACGATCTGGACCTCGTTGCGCAGGCCCTTGACGAAGGCCGGACGCAGCGGGCGGTCCATGAGGCGGCAGGCCAGGATGGCCTCGGTGGACGGGCGGCCTTCACGGCGGAAGAACGAGCCCGGGATACGGCCGGCGGCGTACATGCGCTCTTCAACGTCAACCGTCAGCGGGAAGAAGTCGAAACCTTCGCGCGGGTGCTTGCCTGCGGTGGTGGCGGACAGCAGCGCGGTGTCTTCGTCGATGTACACCATGGCTGCGCCGGCTGCCTGCTTGGCAAGACGGCCGGTTTCAAAGCGGATTACACGCTTGCCAAAGCGGCCATTGTCAATGACTGCTTCTGAGAACTGGATTTCGGGACCCTCCAAGAGAGTCACCTCCGTTTCTTGTTTCACGGAGTCCAGCCGCATCAACCCAGTCCAGCATCTGTCTACTGGCCTGCACTGCACCCGGTCATCGATCGAGACCCACGGGCCGAGGGCTTCATTCTTCGAAGCCGTTCCCGGGGATCACTACCGAGGACCGCGAATGCGTGATGCGGTTGATCCTCCTGTTTAATTTTCTTCTGAAGAAGGCGGCCCTTTCCGTCACGGAAGGGGCCGCCCCTTAAAGCTGACTAGCGGCGCAGGCCGAGACGCTCGATGAGCGCACGGTAGCGGGTGATGTCAGTGTTCTTGAGGTAGGTGAGCATACGCTTGCGACGACCCACCATTGCCAGCAGACCGCGCTGGGTGTGGTAATCGTGCTTGTGCACCTTCATGTGCTCAGTCAGATCCTTGATCCGCTGAGTCAGGACTGCAACCTGGACCTCCGGCGAACCGGTGTCGCCCTCGGACGTTGCGAAATCCTGAATGATGGACTGCTTTACAGCGGCGTCAAGTGCCACAATAACTCCTAGAGATGTGCCGTGAGGCCCGATTCAGTACTTCACTGCCGGGTCTGCCCGCGCGGAAATCCCCCGGAAACCAGGGACTTTCCACACATGGCAGGAACCAGCCGCCACGGACTGCAGCCGGATCCATCTGTTAGTTTACCGGCCCCGCCGCAATCTTGTCGAAACAGCCGCCGCCAGGCAGTTCCTGCCGTCACCAACAGCCGTCGGCCAGCAGTCAGGCAAAAGGCACCGCCTCAGCGACGCAGCTGATCCCGAATGGCGGCCATCCCCCGGAACAGCTCCGCGAAGCTGGTGCTCAAGGGCGACAGCCCCACGCGGATCCCGTGGGGTGCGCGGAAGTCCGGGATGACGTCCTGTTCCCACAGCGCCGCCGTCACGTTCCTGAACGCCGGATGGTCCAGGGTGATGTGGCTCCCGCGAAGCTCCGGATCGCGCGGCGATGCCAGCTCGACGCCCGCCGGTTCCAGCCATGCCTCAAACAGCTGAACGGCGAAGGCTGTGAGTTTCAGGGACTTCTCCCGGATGGCAGCCATGCCGGCCTCTTCGATGAGGTCCAGGGTGCCGCGCATGGCCAACATCCCGAAGATGGCCGGAGTGCCGCTGAGGAAACTCCGGATACCGGGCGCCGGCTCGTAGCCTGCGGCCATCTCGAACGCGTCCTTGCGTCCCATCCAGCCCCAGATCGGCTGCTTCAGACCGGACAGGTGCCTACGATTGACGTAGGCGAACGCCGGCGAGCCCGGTCCTCCGTTGAGGTACTTGTAGGTGCAGCCCGCGGCAAAATCCACGTTTGCCCCGTCCAGGTCCAGCTCCACGGATCCGGCGGAGTGGCACAGGTCCCAGACCACCAGCGCCCCCGCGCTGTGTGCAACTTCCGTGATGCCCGGAAGGTCGGCCAGGAAGCCTGAGCGGTAGGCCACGTGGCTCAAAAGTACGACGGCGGTGGCCGGGCCGGTTGCGTGCCGCACCTGTTCGACGGTGACGCCGGACGCCGGATCCGCTTCGATCCACCGCAGGGTGAGTCCTTCCTCACGGGCGATGCCCTCGACCAGGTAGCGGTCCGTGGGGAAGTTATCCGTGTCCAGGACAATCTCTGTGCGGGCCGGGTCAGACACGGTGGCCAGCGCGGCGCGGATCAGCTTGTAGAGCACCACCGTGGTGGAGTCGGCGATGACGGTCTGGCCCGGGGCTGCGCCGAGGACAGCGCGGCCCAGCTGATCGCCGATGGTCTGGGGCAGGTCCAGCCATTCCTCATCCCAGCCACGGATGAGCCGGCCGCCCCAGCCTTCCCCGATAAAGGTGCTGATGTCCCGCTGTGTCCGCTTCAGCGGGCGCCCCAGGGAATTGCCGTCGAGGTAGGAAAGGGCGGTGTCCGTCCCGATGAAGAGGCCGCGGTAGCGCGCCAACGGGTCGCCTGCATCCAGTTGCGCGGCCTGCTCAAGGAGGGCGGCGGCGTCGTGGTTCTCCATGTTCGTGTCCCTTGCGCTGCTCACTGGCCGATCTCCGTTCGTACCGCGAACAGTTCCGGGAAGAAAGTAAGCTCAAGGGCCTTTTGCAGGAAGGCAGCGCCGCTGGATCCCCCGGTTCCGGCTTTCATCCCGATGGTCCGCTGGACGGTTCGCAGGTGCCGGAACCGCCAGAGCTGGAAATTATCTTCCAGGTCCACCAGTTCCTCGCACGCCTCGTAGGCACCCCAGTTAGCGGCGGCGTTTTCGTAGATGTGCTTGAACAGCGGCACCAGCTCAGGGCAGAACTCGTGGGCACGGGTGACGTCCCGCTCCAGGACGGACTGTGGCACGTCGAAGCCCTGCCGGGCCAGGTAGGCCAGGAACTCGTCGTAGATGCTGGGCGCCTTAAGCACGTCCTCCAGCATGGCGTGCGCGTCCGGGTCAGATTCGAAGACCGGCAGCATTTTTCGGTTTTTGTTGCCGAGGATAAACTCCACGGCCCGGTATTGGCTGGACTGGAATCCGGAGGAGTTGCCCAGGAACCCGCGGAACTGGGAGTACTCCGTGGGTGTCAGCGTGGCCAGCACGGACCACTGCTCCGTCAGGGTTTTCTGGATGTGCTTGACCCGGGCGATGCCCTTGAGCGCGGAGCCGAGATCGTCTGTGCGCAGCCAGGCCGCGGCGCTGCGGAGCTCGTGCAGGACCAGCTTGAGCCACAGCTCGGTGGTCTGGTGCTGGATGATGAACAGCATCTCGTCGTGGTGTTCGGGTGTGCTGACCGGCTGCTGTGCACTGAGCAGGGTGGGCAGCTGGAGGTAGGACGCGTAGCTCATCCGGGAACTGAAATCGCGGACTATGCCTTTGTCCAGTTTGCGGGTGTTCTTCTCGACGGCCACGGTGCTGCCTCTCTGGGTGTTTGGTGCGGGTGGGACCGGGTCAGCGCCGCACCAGGAGATCGTGGGCCTGAATAACGTCCAGACGCATCTGGTCAACAAGCGCCTCCGGCCCACGGTATGCCACCATGCCGCGGAGCCGGGCCACAAATTCGACCACTACTGTCTGGCCGTACAGATCGAAATCCTCCACGGCCTCGTGCGGACGGTCAATCACATGGGCTTCGACCTGGCGGCTGACGCCGTCGAACGTGGGATTGGACCCCACCGAGATGGCCGCCGGCCAGCGAGTGCCGGCCTGGTCCACCAGCCAGCCGGCGTAGATGCCGTCCGCGGGGATGAACCCGGTGGCCTCGTGGGCAAGGTTTGCGGTGGGGAACCCGAGTACGCGGCCGCGGGCAGCACCGTGGACAACCTCGCCGCGCATACGGTGGGGCCGTCCCAGCACCGCTGCGGCGGTGGCGACGTCGCCTTCCTGCAATGCTTCACGCACCCAGGTGGAGGAGCAGCGGCGGTCGGTGCCGTCGTCGTCATGCAGCGGGTAGCCTTCCGAACCGAATTCGCTGATGACCTGGACGTCGAAGTCGAACTTTTCGCCCAGCTGCTTCATGGTGTTAAGGTCACCGGAGTTGCCGCGGCCGAACCGGGAATCGTGTCCGATCACCACGTGGCTGGCATGCAGGCTGTCCACCAGGACCTGGCCCACAAATTCCTCAGGGGTGAGGCTGGCCAGGTTCAGCGAGTACTTCATCACCAAAATGGCATCCAGGCCCAGCTCCCCCAGCGCCACCAGTTTGTCCTGCAGGCCCATGATCATTTCGGGCGCGGACTCCGGGCGGTGGATCAGGGCCGGGTGCGGGTCAAAGGTGACGGCAACGGCCTTCGTCCCGTTGAAGCGGGCCGAGCGGATTAGCTCGGAAAGCACTTGCTGGTGCCCGCGATGGACGCCGTCGAAGTTGCCAAAAGTGACAACGGAGGGACCAAAGTCCGCCGGGACCTCGGACGGATCGTTCCAGATGTAGACCATCACCCTCGCCTTTTACTGCCTAAAACTGACATCTCTCCGAACGCACCGGCGCCGGAACTCTCTAAGATTACCCGCAATCAGTACTGCTGCCGGACGGCGCCGGGCCAACTGGATGGCACGCGCGGACGTGTCCGGAGGCCCGACCGCGGAGGCCGATCGCTGGTGCTGTTTGCTGCTGGTGCGGTCTACTGTTGGTTCGGCCGGCGCCGGTACAGCCACACCAGACCCAGGACAGGCAGCAGCAGCGGAATAAACGCGTACCCCCGGCCAAAAAGGGACCAGACGGTCTCATGCGGGAACGCCACAGAATCAAACACGCTCAACGCCCCCACCACCAGCACTCCGACGAGCTCCACCAGGACGGCGGCCAGCGAGATCTTGAACCAGGTGCGGCCGGGCTTGGCCAGGGACACCGTTGCCACCACGTAGACCAGCGCGGCGAACGCGGAAAGCAGGTAGGCGAGCGGGGCTTCGGAGAACTTGGTCAGGATCTGGTAACCGGCGCGTGCGGTGGCCGAAATGGCAAACACTGCATAGACGGCGATGAGCAGGCGTCCGGGGCCGGTGTTCCGAGTGTCCTTGACGCCGGCCTTGGCATCTGCCTTGGCCCGGGCGGCTTCGGAACGAGGTGCTTTCACGTTGCGTGCTTCTTCCATTTCAGTACCAGATCTGGTTCATGCGGGCGGCCATCACCAAGGCTGTGACACCGACGGCGGCGAGGACAAAGTTGCTCCAGCGGGTCCGTTCCAGGATGGACCAGTACACGGCTGCCGGCGGCAGGAGCATCGCCGTGGCCAGGTATCCCCAGAATTCCCAGGCTTCCCCGGCAATCGGTTCGCCCGCGATCACCCGCACGATCGAACCCACCAGGTAAACCACCAATGCCAGCTCGACGGCGGCAACGGACAGGATGGTGAGGTCGTTGGGGGCTTTTTTCAGGATGCCGGCACCGAGGCAGATTCCGCTGGAGAGCAGGCCGACCACCAGGATGATGTAGAAATAGGCGTCCATGCCTAGGTGTCCCCGCCCGCAGCATCTTCGGGCACAGCATTCTGGGGCACAGCATTCTGGGGCACAGCATTCCGGGGCGCATTTTTTTCGGACGCACCGTTGCCCGGCGCGAATACCAGGACAGGCTTGGCAAAGTTTCCGGAGTCCGCCAGGAGCGCCACGAGGCTGCCGTCCGGCGCGAACGCTGCCGCGGGGTGCTCGGTGGTGGCAGCCGCGGGATCTCCTGCTTCCGATCCCGCTGCGATCCGGCGTCCGAAGGAAATCTCGGTGGCCTCCTCGGCTGTGAGTTCGCGGTTGGGCATCAGTGCCCGGGCAGCCTGGGACATCTCCAGGACATTCAGCTCCTCGGCCAGCTGTTCCAACGTCCGGGCCTGGTCCAGCGAGTAGGGGCCAACGTGGGTCCGGCGGAGGGCGGTCAGGTGGCCGCCCACTCCCAGTCCGTCGCCGAGGTCACGGGCGAGGGCGCGGATATACGTACCGGATGAGCACTCAACGGTGACATCAATGTCCACGACGTCGCCGCCCGCTTCCCGGTTGATGGCGTGAACTTCGAAACGGTGGATGGTGACCGGGCGCGCCGCGAGCTTTACCTCTTCACCGGAGCGGACCCGGGCGTAGGCGCGTTCACCGTTGACTTTAATGGCGCTGACGCTGCTGGGCACCTGCTGGATTTCACCCGTGAGGGCGGCGACGCCGTCGTGAATTGCTTCATCGGCGACGGCGGCGGCGCTGACGGCGGCAATCAGGTCACCTTCGGCGTCGTCCGTGATGGTGGACTGGCCCAGCCGGATGGTTGCCGTGTACGTCTTGGACGTGCCCACGATGTAGGTCAGGAGCCGGGTGGCCTTGTTGATGCCGACCACCAGGACGCCGGTAGCCATGGGATCAAGGGTGCCGGCGTGCCCCACTTTCCGGGTCCCGGCGAGACGCCGCATCCGACCAACCACATCATGGCTGGTCCATCCCTGCGGTTTGTCCACTATCACCAGTCCAGAAAGCACGCTTCCCAGTATATCGGCGCTGGCGACGGTCCCCGCCCAGGTGCGCGGGTGGCGGCTAGGATGGCATCCATGCCTGAGCTTGCGGCGCACGCGCGCGACGTCCCCGTCAACCAGATCCGCGAAATCACCGAGGCCGCCTGGCATACTCCCGGGGCCATCGTCCTGAGCATCGGCGAGCCGGGCTTCGCGCTCCCCCGCCACATCCTGGAAGCCGGCATAGCGTGCCTCGACCGGGACGAAACGAACTACACCCCCAACGCCGGCATCCCGGCCCTCCGTGAAGCGTTCGCCACCCGGTTCCGTGAACGCGCCGGACTCAACACCAGCCTCGGTGCCGAGCGCGTCTACGTGGTGGACGGAGCGCAACAGGGCCTGCACTTCGCCATGAGCCTCCTGCTCTCCCCCGGCGACGAGATCCTGATTCCCAACCCCGGCTACCCCACATTTGCCATGACCAGCCGGCTCCTGAATGCCGTGCCGGTGGGCTACCCGCTGTATCCCGAGCATGACTTCCAGCCGCGGATCCAGGACATTGAAGCGCTCATCACGGACCGGACCCGGGTGCTCATCCTGAATTCCCCGTCCAACCCGCTGGGCGCCGTCCTCGGCGAGGACCTGACCCGGCAACTTGTGGACCTGGCCCGCAAGCGCGATCTCTGGATCATTTCCGACGAATGCTACGAGGCCTTCACTTACGACGTTCCCCACGTCAGCCCGGCCAGGTTCGACAGCGACGTGCCCGGCGAGGCGCGCGTGTTCACGTCACTGACTCTCTCGAAGACGTACGGCCTCACCGGCCTGAGGATCGGCGCCCTGGTTTGTCCGCCGGGGCTGGAGCAGAAGATGAACAACGTGATGGAAGCGATTGTCTCCTGCGTTGCCTCGCCGTCGCAGTATGCAGCGCTCGCGGCACTGACCGGCCCGCAGGACTACGTCCGCCACGCCCATGACCACTACCGGGCCAACCGGGACGCGGCCTCAGCAGTACTGGAGGCCAAGGGAATCCCGTACCTGAGTGCACAGGGAGCCTTCTATCTGTGGGCCAACGTCTCCCATGTCAGCGACGGGGACGTCCGCAGCTGGACCCGACGGTTCCTGGCCGATTCCGGCGTTGCGCTTGCGCCGGGAACTGCCTTTGGCTCGATCGGCGAGGGCTGGGTACGGATCGCGCTGTGCGGTACCCGCAACGACTTGGTGGAGGGTATCGGCAGGCTGCCGAAGCGGGTCGGGTAATCCCGGAAGCCTAGGCGGGGCTGGCGCCCAGCACGCCGTCCACCCAGGACCGTAACACCGCAGCAGGTGCCGCCCCGGCCTGTCTGGCCAGTACCCTTCCACCGTCGATGATCATCAATGTGGGGATGGCCTGGATATCGAACCGGCTGGATAGTCGCGGGGACTGGTCAACGTCAACCTTGACCAGCTTGATCCGGCCGGCCCGTTCAGTGGCCAACGTGTCCAGAACCGGACTCACCATCCGACACGGGCCACACCATTCTGCCCAGAAGTCAACCAGCACGGGAACCGGCGACTGCTCGGCCACCACCGCGAAGTCATCGTCCGCAGCGGCTGTAATCCAGGGAAGGCCCTTCTTGCAGTTTCCGCACCGCGGCCGACCGGACGCGGCGGCCGGGACGCGATTGGTCTTTCCACAGGTCGGGCATTTGATCAGTCCAGTTTCCATAACGAGCGGCTCAGTATCTCTTTCGCCCCGCGTTGCTACGCCACGCGTCAAACGGAGCGTCCGACGCCGGAATGGCGGTATGGGCGACAGGCAGAAGTTCCGGACGGGTGCCGTTGAAATACTCGTAGAACACGGCGTCGTCGAAACCGGCCGCGGCTGCACCATGGCGGTCGGCCGCAAAATAGACGCGATCAATCCGCGCCCACAGCGCGGCTGACAGGCACAGCGGGCACGGCTCGCAGCTGGTGTAGAGCACGGCGCCGCTCAGGTCGAACGTGGCGCCTGCGGCCGCCGCAGTGCGGATTGCCACCACCTCGGCATGGGCCGTGGGGTCGTTGTCCCGGGTGACCCGGTTGATGCCTTCATGGACCCGCCCATCCGGGGTCACCACCAGCGCACCGAACGGCCCGCCGCCGTCGGAGACGTTCCTGACAGCCAGCTCAATGGCCTGTTCCAGGTATCGGGTGGCCTCGTGGTTGTCGCTCGCCTGCGTCATAACTAGATCCTAGCCATGACCCAGGTTTTCGGTTCAAAATAGGGGGCACATTAGGGGGAAATGCTGTCGACGTCATTGCTTTCGCGGGACTAACCTAGCGCCGGGGGCAGTTCGGATCGCTTTGACTTGGTCTCAGGCCAGGCCCCGGCGACGGGGTGCACGTCAACTCCGGAGGATCCAATGAACAAGAAGTTTCCGATCGTCGCGTGCATGGCAGCAGCGGCGATGATCATCCCCGTCGCGCCCGCCACGGCTACGCCGAAACCGTCCGGACCCGAAACCCTGGCGGAGCACCTGATGACGCCGTTGAGCCTGGCCTTGGGTCCTGGCAAGAGCGTCCTCGTCACGCAGAACTTTGCGGGCACGCTGGACCGCGTCGAGGATGACGGGCAAACGACAAACGTTTACACGAATGCGGGCTGGGACGTTGGCGGTGTTGAGACACGGGGCACGACGACGTTTTTCGTCGAAAGCGTCGGGGGAGGCGGCGGAGATCCCACAGCGCTGGCCGGTTATTTGAAGTCAATCGACAGGCGCGGGGAGGTCAGGACCATTGTGGACCTCGCGACCTACGAGCGTCAGAACAACCCGGACGGATTCCAGGACTACGGCTTCGGGTCCGACGTGACCGACGAGTGCCTGGCCCAAATTACGGCCCCGTTCCCGCCGGCACAATACTCCGGGGCGGTCGATTCACACCCCTATGCCACAGCGGTTGACGGCAATACCGTCTTCGTGGCCGACGCCGGGATGAATGCCATCCTCAAGGTCAACGCCGCCACCGGGGAGACTTCCACCCTCGCGGTCCTGCCTCCGCGTCCGGCGGAAGCCACTGCAGAGGCTGCCGCGGCTGTTGGCTTCCCGTCCTGCGTTGTCGGACACGACTACGCATTTGAACCGGTGCCCACCGATGTAGAGATCGGCCCCGACGGCTGGCTGTACGTCTCGTCGCTGCCGGGCGGTCCGGAGGATCCTTCCCTGGGCCACCGCGGCGCCATCTTCCGGGTCAATCCATGGACCGGGGCGATCCACCTGTGGGCCGATGAGATCCTGAGCCCCACGGGCATCGCCGTATCCGGCAGCGGGGACGTCTACGCAGCGTCGATGTTCGGCAATGAGATCGTCAGGATCGACGCCTGGACCCGCGAACAGTCACAGTTCCTGGCCGTCGACGGTCCTGCCGCGGTGGAACTGAGAGGGAAAACCCTCTATGCCACAGCCGGCTTCAGCTTCGCTGACCTCACCGCTGGAACGGTCCTCAAGGCCAGTATCCGGTAGGAAACTCCGGAAACATCCCGCAGACGAAAAAGACCCGGACCCCAACTTCGGGTCCGGGCCTTCTTCGTATGAAGTTACTTGTTGGCGTCTTCGTCGAGGTCTTCGTCGTCGGTGAGGTCAATATCCTCTTCGTCGAAGTCGTCCTCATCGATCTCCACATCGGCGGGAATGTCGCTCTTGTACGGATCGGCCTCGCCGGCGTGCTTGGCGTTTTCGGCCAGCGCAGCCACCTCGGCGTCGCGCTTCTTGGCGGCCCGGAGCAGGTCCTCCAGGTTTGAGGCAACGACGGGGATCTGGTCCGCCACAAATTCCAGCGTCGGCGTCAGGCGGACAGTCACGTTGCGCCCCACCTCCTGGCGGAGCACACCCTTGGCCTTCTCCAGGCCTTTGGCAGCATCGGCCTGCACAGCCTGGTCGCCGAAAACGGTGTAGTAGATCGTGGCATGCTGCAGATCATTGGTCACCCGGGCATCGGTAACAGTAATGCCCTCCAGCCGAGGATCCTTAACCTTCCGGCCCAAGGCCTCAGCAACAACAACCTTAATCCGCTGCGCCAACTTGGCAGCCCGTGCGGGATCAGCCATTTCCACTCCTAAAAATTTGGGATGTACGACGGCGCCGGAACGGTGCCCGCACAACTGTTGGGTTTTGATGCCACGCACCTAAGGCGAGTCTACGACGGACGCCGTTGGGATTTTTTCCGGCGGCCAAGGAGTGGCATCGGGCCTATCGGAGCTGGGTGGCCGACGTCGTAAGACGTTGGCCACCCAGCGAAGGGGCGGGGCCGCCGGAAAAATCCCAGCGGCCCCACCGGCGAAAGCAACGAACCTTAGACGCGCGGCTTTTCGCGCATCTCGAAGGTCTCGATGATGTCGCCCTCGGTGATGTCGTTGAACGAACCAAGACCGATACCACACTCGAAGTCCGTGCGGACCTCAGTGGCGTCGTCCTTGAAGCGCTTGAGCGTCTCAACGGTGAGGTTCTCACCGATGATCTTGCCGTCGCGGCTGATGCGGGCCTTCGTGTTGCGTCGGATGATGCCCGAGCGAACGATGGAACCGGCGATGTTTCCGAACTTGGAAGAGCGGAAGACTTCGCGGACCTCGGCGGTGCCCAGCTGGACCTCTTCGTACTCCGGCTTGAGCATGCCCTTGAGGGCCATCTCGATGTCATCGATTGCTGCGTAGATGACGGAGTAGAAGCGCATGTCCACGCCTTCGCGGTCTGCCAGTTCGGCAACCCGCTCGGCAGGCTTGACGTTGAAGCCGATGATAACGGCGCTGTCGACCGTTGCCAGGTTGACGTCGTTCTGCGTGATGGCACCAACGCCGCGGTGGATGACGCGCAGCTGCACGCCTTCGCCGACGTCGATCTTGAGCAGTGCGTCTTCCAGGGCTTCCACGGCACCGGACACGTCACCCTTGAGGATGAGGTTGAGGGTGTCGATCTTGCCGTCGGCCACGGCCTGGTCGAAGTCTTCCAGGCTGATGCGCTTGCGGCGCTTGGCGAGGGCGGCGTTGCGGTCGGCTGCTTCACGCTTCTCGGCGATCTGGCGGGCGGTGCGCTCGTCAGCGGTCACAAAGAAGGTGTCGCCGGCGCGCGGCACGTTGGACAGACCCAGAACCTGCACGGGGCGGGACGGGCCGGCCTCGGTCAGGACACTGCCGTCGTCGTCGAACATGGCGCGGACGCGGCCGTGAGCCGTACCGGCCACGATCGTGTCACCGACACGCAGGGTGCCGGACTGCACCAGGACGGTGGCCACGGAACCGCGGCCCTTGTCCAGGTTGGCTTCGATCGCGATACCGCGGGCGTCCTTGTTCGGGTTGGCGCGCATGTCCAGGGCAGCGTCCGCGGTGAGCAGGACGGCCTCGAGCAGCTCGTCAATGTTGAGGTTCTGGCGGGCAGAGACCTCCACGAACATGGTGTCGCCACCGTATTCTTCGGGAACCAGGCCGTACTCGGTCAGCTGGCCGCGGACCTTCTCCGGGTTGGCGCCTTCCTTATCGATCTTGTTCACAGCCACCACGATCGGCACATTTGCTGCCTGCGCGTGGTTGAGTGCCTCAACGGTCTGCGGCATTACGCCGTCGTCCGCTGCGACCACCAGGATGGCGATGTCGGTGACCTTCGCACCACGGGCACGCATGGCGGTGAACGCTTCGTGGCCCGGAGTATCGATGAAGGTGATCTTACGATCGATGTCTTCGTGGGTGTGCGTGACCTGGTAAGCACCGATGTGCTGCGTAATGCCGCCGTGCTCGCCCGCCATAACGTCGGACTTGCGGATGGCATCGAGCAGGCGGGTTTTACCGTGGTCAACGTGGCCCATAACGGTGACAACCGGAGGACGTGCCTCGAGGTCTTCGTCG
>NZ_JAKFFD010000109.1:0-4105 GCF_036675385.1 Pseudarthrobacter sp.
GCGGTGCGAAACCCTGCCGCTTACATGGGAAAGTCACGGGAACCCGGCTCTCTTTATCCTGCCTCTCGGCGAACAACCCCACGAGGGCCCGCGGCGACGTAGCATCAAGGTAGAGGCAGCCAGGAGTGTGGCGAAATGTTTGAGCGATTTACGGACCGTGCCCGTCGAGTAGTTGTGCTTGCCCAGGAAGAGGCACGCATGCTCAACCACAACTACATTGGTACCGAACACATCCTCTTGGGTCTGATCCATGAGGGTGAGGGCGTTGCCGCCAAGGCTCTTGAGTCTTTGAGCATTTCGCTCGACGGCGTCCGCGAGCAGGTTCAGGAGATCATCGGCCAGGGCCAGCAGGCCCCGTCCGGCCACATCCCCTTCACGCCCCGCGCCAAGAAAGTGCTGGAGCTCGCACTCCGTGAAGCCCTGCAGCTGGGCCACAACTACATCGGCACCGAGCACATCCTGCTCGGCCTCGTCCGTGAGGGTGAGGGGGTTGCCGCGCAGGTCCTGGTGAAGCTCGGCGCCGACCTCAGCCGGGTCCGCCAGCAGGTCATCCAGTTGCTCTCCGGCTACCAGGGCAAGGAGGCGACAGGCGCCGGCGTCGCTCCGAGCCAGGCGGAAGGAATTCCTGCCGGTTCCGTGGTGCTGGACCAGTTCGGCCGCAACCTGACCCAGGCTGCGCGCGAGAACAAGCTTGACCCGGTGATCGGCCGCGAACAAGAAATCGAACGCGTGATGCAGGTCCTGTCCCGCCGCACCAAGAACAACCCGGTGCTGATTGGCGAGCCCGGTGTGGGCAAGACCGCCGTCGTCGAGGGCCTGGCCCAGGCGATTGTGCGCGGCGACGTCCCGGAGACCATCAGGGACAAGCAGATCTATACCCTTGACCTGGGATCCGTCGTTGCCGGCTCCCGGTACCGCGGTGACTTCGAAGAGCGCCTGAAGAAGGTCCTCAAGGAAATCCGCACCCGCGGGGACATCATCCTGTTCATCGACGAAATCCACACCCTTGTGGGTGCCGGTGCCGCCGAAGGTGCGATCGATGCGGCTTCGATCCTGAAGCCGTTGCTGGCCCGCGGTGAGCTGCAGACCATCGGTGCCACCACCTTGGATGAATACCGCAAGTACATCGAAAGGGACGCAGCCCTGGAGCGCCGCTTCCAGCCGATCCAGGTTCAGGAACCCGGCGTGGCCCACACTATCGAGATTCTCAAGGGCCTGCGTGACCGCTATGAGGCGCACCACCGCGTCACCATCACCGACGGCGCGCTGGCCGCCGCCGCGCACCTCTCCGAGCGTTACGTCTCGGACCGCTTCCTGCCGGACAAGGCGATCGACCTGATCGATGAAGCCGGCGCCCGCCTGCGTATCCGCCGGATGACCGCTCCGCCGGAGCTGAAGGCCCTCGCCGAAAAGATTGCCGTCGTCAAAGAGGAAAAGGAGTCCGCGATTGACGCCGGGGACTACGAGGGGGCCGCTTCGCTTCGCGACAAGGAGCAGAAGCTCATCACCGAGCGCTCGGAGAAGGAACGCCACTGGAAGACCGGCGGCCTGGACGACATCTCCGAAGTGGATGAGGATCTCATCGCCGAGGTGCTGGCGAACGCCACCGGCATCCCGGTCTTCAAGCTGACGGAGGAAGAATCCAGCCGTCTGCTGAAGATGGAAGACGAACTGCACCAGCGCGTGGTGGGCCAGGACGAGGCGATTAGGTCGGTTTCGCGGGCAATCCGCCGTACCCGTGCAGGCCTGAAGGACCCCAAGCGTCCCGGCGGCTCGTTCATCTTCGCCGGCCCCACTGGCGTGGGCAAGACCGAGCTCGCCAAGGCCCTCGCCGAGTTCCTCTTCGCCGACGAAGACGCTCTGATCAGCCTGGACATGTCCGAGTACTCCGAGAAGCACACGGTCTCGCGGCTCTTCGGTGCCCCTCCTGGCTACGTCGGCTACGACGAGGGCGGGCAACTGACCGAAAAGGTCCGCCGCCGCCCGTTCTCCGTAGTCCTGTTCGATGAAGTCGAGAAGGCCCACGCGGACCTCTTCAACTCCCTCCTGCAGATCCTGGAAGACGGCCACCTCACCGATAGCCATGGCCGGGTGGTGGACTTCAAGAACACCGTGATCATCATGACCACCAACCTCGGCACCCGAGACATCTCCAAGAGCGTTGCCACCGGATTCCAGTCCGGCACAGACACGCAGACCGGCTACAACCGCATGCGCGCCCGCGTCACGGAGGAGCTCAAGCAGCACTTCCGCCCCGAGTTCCTGAACCGCGTGGACGACGTCATCGTCTTCCCGCAGCTCACCCAGGACGAGATCATCCAGATCGTGGACATGTTCGTGGGCCGGCTGGAGAAGCGCCTCGCGGACAAGGACATGGGCATCGAACTCACCACCGCGGCCAAGGTGCTCCTGGCAACCCGCGGCTACGATCCCGCCATGGGTGCCCGCCCGCTGCGCCGCACCATCCAGCGCGAAATCGAAAACCAGCTCTCCGAAAAGATCCTCTTCGGCGAAATCCACGAGGGCGACATCGTTGTAGTGGATGTGGACGGCGACGGAGACGAAGCCAAGTTCACCTTCATAGGAAACACCAAACCCCGGATCCCTGACGCACTGCCGGCCGCGAGCTAACCAGGAAAACCACGTCTGGCTACCGTCGAGGCGGGCCGAAGTCCGGTGTCACACCTCACTGTGCTGCACGCGAAGGATTCCATGACGCCCTGGGGATCCAGCCGGGGTGCTGCTGCTTCGACAGGGATAGACCAGCACAATTTGTTCGGGTGGTTGGTGTCCGCTGTCACGGCCCGGAGAATCACAGGTCGCCTGGCGGCAGGTATTGGATGGACGCGCGTTTCCAGTTGGTGCGGGCCCGCATGGAACGGATTGATCGGGAGTTGCGGGCGTAGGCCCGGCGCCACGTCGGGGCCGCTACGTGACGGCGCTACTTGACGGCGTCGTCGAGCAGCTGCCGGAACTGGGCTTCGGTGTTGAGGGTGAGTTTTTCGCCGTTGAGGAAGAACGTCGGGGTGCCGGTCACACCCAGGGCTTTGCCGTCCAAGATGTCCCGGCGGATCCGTTCCTTGGTGTCCTCGGCAACAACATCCTGATCGAACCGGGCCATGTCGAGGCCGAGGCCTTCCGCGTAGGTCCGGAAGAGGGCGGCCTGGGAGTCCTGTCTTTCGCCCCATTCGGTCTGGGTCGCGAAAAGCTTCGTGACCATCGGTTCGTAGTGCCCCTGGCGCGCGGCGGCTTCGACAGCGAGCGCTGCGGTGCCGGAGTTCGGGTGTCCGGTCAGCGGGAAGTAGCGGTGGATGAACGTGATCCGGTCCCCGTACTCCTCCTTCAGCTCCGCCACCAAAGGCTCGGCGGTGCGGCAGGCCTCGCATTCGAAGTCCAGAAACTCGACCAGCTGGACTTTTTCGGCCGGTGGGCTGGTGAGCCGGTGACTGTCGTCCCTCGCCACCTGGGAATCCGCGGGCGCCGGCGGCGCAGGCGTGGCAGGTTTGTTTGCGGTAAACACGGCGAACCAGATCAGGCCACCCGCGACTAGGACCGCCAAAATAGTCCAGATTGCGACGCGGACGTTTCGCGCAACGGTGACGGCACTCATCGGTTGGTGTCCCCCTCAGCTCAGAAACCAGATAGCTCGATCATAGCCAGAGCTAGCCGGCACGCCCGCGCGACGCATCGCCGAGGCGCTGCACCGCGCATCCCGGCTCGCGGACCCACGGCCCTGGTCGACGACGGTCCGGGCATGATCCGCTTCGCACATCACGCCCGGACCGTCTGGGTTGAGCCGTCAGAGAACTTTGGAGAGGAACTCCCGGGTGCGGGCCTGCTGCGGGTTGGCGATGATGTCGCGCGGGTTGCCGCTTTCGACGACGACGCCGCCGTCCATGAACGTCAGGGTGTCTCCGACCTCGCGCGCGAAGCCGATCTCGTGGGTCACCACGATCATGGTCATGCCGGACTTGGCCAGGTCTTTCATCACGTTGAGCACTTCGCCCACGAGTTCCGGGTCCAGGGCCGAGGTCGGCTCGTCGAAGAGCATCAGTTCAGGCTCCATCGCCAATGCACGGGCGATGGCCACTCGCTGCTGCTGGCC
>NZ_JAKFFD010000108.1:0-4083 GCF_036675385.1 Pseudarthrobacter sp.
GTGAAACCTGTTGGTCCCCACCACTGGCGCAGGTCGCCGGGCACGGTCCAGGCCGCCCAGACCCGGCTCAGCGGAGCGTTGAACTCTCTGACCACATCGACGTCATACGTGCCGGACATGCGAGTCCCCTTCTGTAGCTGAGATTGGGCAAACGTATCAGAAGTCCCTGTCCAGCGTCCTCGTTTCGGTGGCCGCGGAGGCGCTTGGGGGTCCGCGACATATCTGGGCCCAAATGTTGCGCACATCACATTCGTTGCCTACTCTGGATGAGGCTGCAGAGGCGCGGCCATTGGCCGCAGAGTCGCGGCCTCCCCGGCTGCAGCGTCGCAGCCACGCAAGGAAGGCATGATCATCTTGTCCGAAAAGCTCAGCATTCTTGTCCGTGTAGATCTCGACCACGCGAAGGCCCAGGTTCTCGCCAAGGGCCACGTCACCGTCCACAGCATCCAGGCCCTTTACGTGGTGGTGAAACGCGCCAACGCCTTGAAGCACAACCTGGACCTGGAACTGGACGTGCGGAACGCCCGCGTGGATCCCGAAGCCCTGCGTCAGCTTCAGGTCTGCTCCGAGACCCATCACCTGCCCACCAGGATTGACCCGCAGCAGACCCACTGCACGCTGAGCATTCTCGCGCCCCGCCGCGCTACCACCCATGCGGCCGAGTTCAGCCACGCCGCAGCCTGACCCACGCTTCATTTGGCGCGAACGGGACATTTGAGGCCCCTGTTTCGAAGGGCCTGAACTGTCCGTTCGCGCTTGGGGGAGGGCTTAACCGTCCGTTCGCGCTTTGGTGGAGGGCCGCCGTCGGGGGTTATCCGACGGCGGGAATCCCGCCGGCCAGCTCCGCCGCAGCAGCGAGGGCCCAGCGGTCGTTCTCCGGATCGAAGAAGACCACCATGGATGAATCGGCTTCGCGGGCCTCGTCGAGGGCGAACAGCAGCGCATCCTCCAGATGCTGCGCGTGTTCCAGCCGTTCGGGAAGCGTGCCCGGAAGACCGCCGTCGTCAATGACGACATGGGCCTTGCCGTCCACGATGACCTTCAGCGCAAAACCCTGGTCCTCATGAAGGGACCCCCGGGTGGATGCAATTTCCGTGACTTTGTCGGCCCGGACCAAACCATTGTTGATGGTGCGGATCCACACTTCACCCATGAGACCTCCTTGGCTGAGAGGGGCAGGCGGAAGCGCCCCACAAGGCAAACGTTAGTCCTCGCAGGGCCGCTTGTGACCCCCTAAAAGCTGGCGAATTTCCGGCGGCATAAGATAAATCTGATGACTTCGCCAGGAACCCCACAGCCGTTCAACTTCCGAAGCATCGCCATACCCGCGTTCGGGCCGGCGCTGCTGTTCTGCATCGGCGAAGGCGCGGTCCTCCCGGTGGTGGTCCTCTCCGCCCGTGACCTCGGCGCCTCGGTGGCGGTCTCCGCGCTGATCGTCACCCTGATCGGGCTCGGCTCGTGGTTTTTCAATCTGCCGGCTTCCCTCATCACGCTCAAGTTCGGCGAACGCTGGTCCATCGTCGGCGCCGCGGCCGTGGGTGCCCTGGCGCTCGCGGCCGCCGCCATGTCATCCATGATTCCCAATGGACTATGGCTGCTTGCGGTGGCGATGGCCGTCGTCGGGATGGCCGCCAGTGTCTTCAGCCTGGCGCGGCAGAAGTACCTCACCGAGGCGGTGCCCGTGCAGTTCCGGGCGCGGGCGCTGTCGACGCTGGGCGGGGTCAGCAGGATCGGCGTCTTTGCGGGGCCGTTCATTGGTGCCGGCGTGATGCAGTTCGCCGGGATCGCCGGAGCGTACTGGGTGGGGGTGGTGGGCATGGCGGCCGCCGCCCTTCTGGCGGTGACCATCCCGGACCTGGTGGTCCCGCCAGCGCCCGACGGCGGCCATAGGGGTCCGGAGCCGACGCTGCGGAATGTGGCGGTTTCGCACGCCCGAGTGTTCCTGACGCTGGGTGTGGGGGTCCTGCTGCTCAGCGCGCTGCGCGCGTCCCGCCAGGTGGTCATCCCGCTGTGGGCGGACCATCTGGGCATGGATCCGGCCCAGGCTTCCGTGATTTACGGACTGTCCGGGGCGATCGACATGCTGGTGTTTTACCCGGCCGGCAAGGTGATGGATCGCCGCGGCAGGCTGTTCGTGGCCATCCCGTCCACCATTATCATGGGCGTCGCGATGCTGCTCATCCCTTTGTCTGCGTCCTTTGGCGGGCTGCTGCTGGCGTCGCTGCTGATCGGCTTCGGCAACGGCATCAGCTCCGGCCTGATCATGACGCTCGGCGCCGACTTCTCGCCCGATCGCGGCCGCGGCCAGTTCCTGGGGCTGTGGCGGTTTATCGCCGATGCGGGATCAACCGGCGGGCCCGTCCTGCTCTCCGGGGTGACGGCGCTGGCCAACCTCGGCGCGGGAGTCTCAGCTACGGGCGTCCTGGGGTTCGCTGCGGCCGGTGTGTTTGCGGTGGTGCTTCCGCGGTTGCGGCACCGGCGGAATTACTAAGGGACTTTCAGGAGGCTTTGGCCAGATATTCAGCCAGGGCATCTCGGATGATCGCCGACGGGTTCCGGTGTTCCTTCTGGGCCTGCTCCACGAGCCTGGCGTCCATATCCTGAGGCAGCCTGAGGGAACGGGACGGCGAAGTTCCTTTGGCGCTGAGTGAGGGTTTGCCGACGGCGCGTCTGACTGCTTCAGTGGAGCCAAGCGCGGCTTCGAGGAGGGAACGGCCCGCCTCGGGACCGTCCGCCTTGCTGATTCGGGCCTCGGGTCCGATGTCTGCGGTCTCTGCCCAGGATGCCAGCTCTGCGTAGCGGGCCTGCTCCTCGGTATCGAGTTCCTCGGGTGCCTGGGCTTTTTTTGTTTCGTTCACTTGCCAGCCTGCCTTTCTGCGATGTCCAGGATTCTCCTGCGGGCTTCCATGACGTGGAACATCAGGATGTCGTTCGGAGGCGTGATCACCACCATGACTTCAAGGATCATGCTTCTGTCCCTCGTAGGCCGATAAACAGGTCCGGTCTTGTGCGCGAATCGACTCGAGGTTCATCGAAATGTTGTACATGGTAGGTCTGATTCAGGATGGCATTCAGGGCATCCTCATGGTTGATGCCATGTTTGTCTGCACTGGCCGCCCAGACGATCCCCATTGCCTTATTGTCTTGCAATACTGGCCGTATTGCAAGACAATCTCGGTTGGTGTCCTAGCCGCCGGCATTCTACCGGCCTGCTGGTATTTCCCGCGACTGGTGTGTTTGCCGTTGTGCTTCCGCGGTTGGGGCACCGGCGGAATTACTAACTTTGATGGACCGGAATTACTAACTTTGTTTGACTGGAATTACTAACTTTGATTGACTATTTTCCGGCAACCTATTCGAAGAAACTGCAGGTCAGGCGCCTGTTTTAAGACTTGGAGTATCTTGAGGAAACCTTGACGGAATACCCCGCTCTGTCCTGATTTAGGGCGTGCAATGTTGCTTTCAGTTAGAAAAGAAAGCACGTAAAAGTCTGAGGGGACACACCGTGAAGAACAGCACATTGATTAAGGGATCCGCAGCTATCGCACTGGGCGCAGCACTGCTGCTGGGCGGCGGCGGCACACTGGCCAACTGGAACGCATCGGCCGCACAGACGCCGGGCATCATCGTTGCCGGCGACCTGAACGTCGTCAACGGCGTCGGCGCCTGGACCGACCGTAACGGCGATCCTGTCACTATCTCCGCCTACAAAGTGGTCCCGGGCGATTTGCTCACCTTCACGCAGGACCTCAACGTCACGCTGGCGGGTGACAAGATGGCCGCCGAGATCGCCACCTCCGGGATCACCGCAACCAACGGCTTCACTCCCGCGAACGTCACGGTTTCCGCTCCCGTACTGACTGTCGCCGGTGATCCTGTTTCCAACCCGCTGACCCCGACGGGAGAAACCCAGACGGTCACGGCGACCATCACCTTCGAATTCAAGTCCAGCACGTCCGACCGCGCGGACGTCAGCGCAACCTACAACTTCAACAATGTCGGTTTCACCCTGACCCAGGTCAACACCGCGGGCGACGGCCTGTCCTAGTCTGAACTAGGCGGCCGGCGGATCAGCCGGCCGCC
>NZ_JAKFFD010000172.1:0-4058 GCF_036675385.1 Pseudarthrobacter sp.
CGCTGCTCCTCGGAAGGATGGATTCACTTCAGGCCAGCCCCGGGAAGGCAGCCAGGCTTAGCGGTCGGCGGCGAAGGAGCCGAGTCGGTCCGCGGCGCCGCGCAGGACAGCGGCAATGCCCGCAGCATCGTCGCCCACTTCGGCCCGGCGTCCCAGCACGCTGAGTGCGGCCAGGATGTTGCCGCCGGCGTCACGCACCGGGACTGCGAGTTCCACGATGTCATGCTCAAATTCCTCGTCGCAGGTGATGTGGCCGCGCGCCACGTCGCGGGCCATCAGCTCCCGGACCTCATCGGTGGAGTGCGCCGCGCCGGGGCCGCCCACGCCGATGAAGTTCACTTCGTGCAGCAGCAACTCCAGGGCAGGTAGGTCGTGGTCCCAGAGCAAAGCCCTGCCGGCACCGGTGCACCAGACCGGCGTCACCATGCCCGGAGCAACGAAGCTGCCCAGGCCGGCGTCGTTACTGGAAGCGCGCAACAGGATCGCCCGGAAACCGTCCCGGACGGAGAGCCGGACCCGCAGCCCCAGGGCGGAAACCAAGGACTCGAGTTCGGGCTTGGCTTCACGTACCCAGCCAGTGTTCAGCGATGCGGCAAGGCTGAAGAACCGCGGCCCGGTCCGGAACGGGCCCCGGTCCACCCGCTCCAGCAGGCCCAGATCGCACAGTTCCTGCGTCAGGCGTGAGACGCGGCTTTGGTCCATGTCCAGCTCCGCGGCCAGCTGGGAGACGCCCAGCAGCTGCCGCCCGCGTTTCTCCCGGTCAACCACCAGCCGGACAATGCGGAGCCCCTGCGCCAACGATGACGCTTCAGCGGACGAATCCACGCTTATTACCCCTCACTGCCGGTGCCCGCCCTATTCTTCCACGGCGACAAATCTTCCACGGTGACCCGGGCTGGTTACGCAGGTGACCCGGCCTGGTTACTGGACTGCCGCCGTCGGCCGTTTCCGGCCGTGCCGGACGTAGAAGTAGGCGTAGCAGGCGGCAACGAACGGGATGCCGAAGTAGAGGGCGGCCACCTGGTTGGGGTCCAGGGCGATGCCCACGAGCGAGATGACGCACAGTGTGAACGCCAGGATGGGCACCAGGGGGAACAGCGGGGCTTTGTAGGCAAGGGCGCCCACGTCGCCGCCGTTCCGCACGAAGGCGCGCCGGTGGAAGAAGTGCGAGGCGGTGATGGACATCCACACCCCCACCACGGCGAATCCGGCCACGGAGACCAGCACCAGGTACACCGTTTCCGGGGCCACCACGCTGCTGACCAGCGATGCGATGCCGCCCACCATGCTCACCGAGAGGGCGATCAGCGGGATGCCGCGGCGGGTGAGGCGCCGGAAGGCCTGGGGCGCGTGGCCTTCGTCGGCCAGCGAGTAGAGCATCCTGGCGCAGGAGAAGAGCCCGCTGTTTCCGGCGGAGAGGAGGGCTGTGATGATGACGAAGTTCATGATGTCGGCGGCGAACGGGATCCCGATGGCCGAGAAGACAGTAACGAACGGGCTCTCGTCCAGGCCCACTTCGTTGTAGGGGATGGTGGCGGCGATGACGGCGATGGCCCCGACGAAGAAGATCAACAGGCGGATCACTGTGGTGCGCATGGCTTTGGGGATGCTGGTGGCGGGGTCCTTGGTTTCGCCCGCTGCCACGCCGATCAGCTCGGACCCCGAGAAGGCGTAGAAGACGGCGAGCACGGTGACCAGGACGCCGGTGAAGCCGTTGGGGAAGAGGCCGCCCGCCGTGTTGAAGTTCTCGAAGAGGAAGGGGTGGCTGGCGCCGTCGCTGAGTGGACGGAAACCGAACAGGGCGGCGCCGCCGAGGACGATCAGGCCGATAATGGCGCCCACTTTGATGATGGCGAACCAGAATTCGGATTCGCCGAAGAACTTGGCGGACACCGCGTTGAAGCCGAACAGCACGGCAGCGAAAATCAGGCACCAGATCCACACGTCAACGTCCGGGAACCAGCGCTGCATCAGCAGCCCGGACGCGGTGAACTCGGAGCCGATGGCCACCGCCCAGCAGAGCCAGTACAGCCAGGCGGTGGCGAAACCGGTGGCGGGCCCGATGGAGCGGGCGGCGTAGATGTGGAAGGCGCCGGACACCGGATAGGCGATGGCCAGCTCACCCAGGCATGCCATCACCAGGTACACCACAAACGCGCCCACCAGGTAGGCGAGCACAGCGCCCAGCGGACCGGCCTGGGAAATGGTGTAGCCCGAACTGAGGAACAGGCCCGATCCGATGACGCCGCCCATGGCGATCATCACCAGGTGCCTGGTGCCCATGGATCTCCGGAGTCCGGGTTGGACCGGCGCGGGCCCGGCGGGCTTCAGGTCCGGCGTCGCGTCGAGCGTCAGGGGTGAGGGGGTTTCCACGGGCGTCTCCAGGAGGGGTGGTCAGCAGGTGTGCGGCAGCCGGGCGCACTCCCCTGTCCCGTCCCGGGTACCGAAGATCTGCACGTCAACAGAGAGAAATTAGCACAATCACCGAATTACGCTCGTTAAAATCATGCGAACTTGTTCATATTGCACGCGTGTTACCTCGGGTGACCCTCCACCGGCTGGAAACTCAGCGGGCGACGAGCGCCTCGCTGGCCTCCCACAAACCCTGCGCCAGCTCGGCGTCGTACGCCTGGGCGTTGGCCTTGGCGAGGGCGCGCTTGGCGTAGTAGGCGCCGGAGATCCAGTCGGTGCCGGCGGTGCCGTTGCTGAGCCAGAGGAGGGTGTCGGCGCCCTGGTCCGGGGTGAGCATAAAGCGGTTGAGCAGCGTCTTGTAGGCGTGCCGCATGGGGCTGGTGGACTCTGCCGCGAAGTTGGTGCGGACCACGCCCGGGTGGAACGCCGCCGTCGTGATTCCGTGCTCGCCGAAGCGGCGGTGCAGCTCGGATGTGAAGAGGATGTTGGCGAGTTTGGCGGTGCCGTAGGCGCGGTTGGTGGAGTAGGTGTGCTCCGATTTGAGGTCGAAGAGGTCCATTTTGCCGAAGCCGTTGGCCGCGCTGGCGGTGTTGATGACCTTGGCGTTGCTGGCGGTGAGGACGTCCATCAGCTCGGTGGTGAGCAGGAACGGCGCCAGGTGGTTGATCTGGAAGGTGGACTCGTTGCCGTCCACGGTGAGCTGGTGCTTGCCCATGATGCCGCCGGCGTTGTTGGCCAGGACGTCAATCCGGTCGTAGTCGTCCCGCAGCTGCGCGGCGAGCGTGCGGACCTGGTCCAGCTCGGCGAAGTCGCTGACGAAGTAGTCGGCGTTGAGTTCCTTCGCGATGGCCTGCGTCTTCTCCTCGGAACGGCCGACGACGACCACCCGGTCGCCTGCCTGGGTCAGCGTCCGCGCGGCTGCCGCGCCAATGCCGTCGCTGGCGCCGGTAATCACGATGGTGCGTTGGGTCAAGGGGTGTCCTTCGGTTGGGGTGGAACCTGGGAGTGCGGACTCCTGCCAGCCTAGCGGTACGGCAATTCTGTCCCCGGCGCACCGGCGGGCATAAGCTGCACAAGGAATCACACCGCAACCCTGGGAGAGAGCGACATGGAGATGGCCAAAGCGTCCGACGAAGCCAAGGAGCGCTTCCGCTCAGTAGTGCCGGACAGCCCCGAGGTGGTGGTCAAGCCGATGTTCGGCAACCTGGGCGCCTTCGTCAACGGCAACATGTTCGCCGGACTGTTCGGCTCCACGATCGGCGTGAAGCTCTCCGACGCAGACCGGCAGGTGCTCGAAAGCACCGAGCGGACCGTCCCGTTCGGCCCGGCGGAGCGGCCCATGGGCGGCTACACCGGGCTGCCGGAGGTGTGGAACGCCGAGGGTGAGGGCGACGACGCGCGGGCAGGCGCCTGGGTGGAGAAGGCCTTCGAGTACGTCGCGGGGCTCCCGCCGAAAGCGCCCAAGGCAGCCAAACCCCGCAAGTAGCGGCGCACCCGGAGTACGACGACGGCGGGGCGCCCGGAATTGGCGGGTTCTAGCGGTCGTTGCAACACCCAGAATTTTTGGGAGTTGCAACGACCGTGTCGTCTTTAACGAAAGAAGCTGTCGGCCAGAGGAAGTACACGCCTGACCAGAAGAGTGAGTT